>JANTFJ010000016.1 GCA_024763495.1 Desulfobulbaceae bacterium
AGCGTAGAGCTTTTGGTGATCGAGGAACCGGATGAGGGAAATCTTCACGTCCGGGTCTGTGGGGGGAGCGCCGGGTAACCGGTGCTTCTACCTGGAAAATTGACACCGCTTTTATAAACAGGGAGAAAGAAATAGCTGAGTTGCGGAATTATCTGGAAGGACGCCCAAACTCTATCCTTTTTCTTTACGGTCCCAAGTCATCCGGCAAAACCACCCTTATGTACCGGCTCTTTGATCAAATAGAAAAAGGAAAGGGCTATGAGATAAACTTTCTTAATCTGCGGGAGATTTTTCTGACCTCATATGATGATTTTATCGATGTTTTTTTTAAATCAGGCAATGGCGGCAACAGTTTAAAAACTGGAACCAAGCGGCAGTACAGCCTGTTCGGCCTTTTCAAGCTGGATGCTTTTACTGAGAAGATGTTGACAAAAAGGCAGGAAGATCCTTTTTCTGGTTATGAAACGAGAATTTCAGCGCCTGGTCAAGAAGGGTATCCAGCCGATTGTCATCATAGATGAATTTCATAAGCTCGACGGTCTTTACCTGCCGGACAGGCAAAATCGTCTCATGGTTGAATTGATGAATTTCTTCGTGGCCATGACCAAGGAAAGTCAGCTCTGCCATGTAATCATTGCCTCTTCAGATGCCTTTTTCATAGAACAGGTCTATATTGACAGCAAGCTCCGCAAGACAAGTGAGTTTATGCAGCTGAATTATCTTAAAAAAGATGATGTCTTTGTCTGGCTGCGGGATGTTAAAAAATATAATCAGGTAAAGGAATATGACCTGAACGAAGAGCAGATAGAGACGATATGGGAAACTGTGGGCGGCAGTGCCTGGGAAATTTACTATATTCTAAAAAAATTGTTTCAATATCCCCTGGATGAAGTTGTTGCAGGAATAAAACAGGAAAAAGAGGCCATGATTGCCGACTGGATTTTCCGTGACCGGCAAAAACGTCGCGGCAAAATCCTGAAGCAGTTTGCCGGCAAGCCAAACCTAAGTGTGAAGGAGTTTGAGCCGGAGCAAATTGACGTTCTAGGCCAGGCGGTTCATGATAATATCCTGTATTATGACCCGGTTCGGGCTGTTTATGGTATCCAGGGGAAAAGCCTGGAATGGGGTACAAGGATGTATTTTAACTCCTCTCGGTAACCGGCAACAGGCTGGTGCAACTAAATTTAATTGCTAACTATTCATCTTATCCATTGGTTTAAGTATCAATTTATCTACCCTTTTACAGAAAATTAAGAACAACTCGTTCATTCCGGGACAAAACATCTTTAGGGCTCACTCAAAAATAACTTCGCATTCTAAGGTGCAATATGAACATTTAGAAAAGCAATCTGCAATTATGCAATCCTCAACATAGCTCTGCTACGCCTGCGGTTGCATACAATTAGATCACTTTTCTAAATGTCCATATTACACCTTATCTCTAATAATTTATTTTTGAGTGAGTCCTTCGCAAAATACGTTAAATAGTAACAAAAAATTAAAAAATAATGAAAGTATTATTTCTGAAACCTATATATGAAGGTATGGGCAAAAACATCGTACGAGATTTTGTCTATGGCTGCTGGTGTAACGGTCGCCGGATTGGAGGTATGCAGATGCCGCCGATCAATGAACTTTATTGTGCTACCCATGTTGCCAATGCTAATGTTGAAACCGAATTCCTTGATGCTCAGTCTAACCCACAAAGATGGACGACTTTGAAAAAAACACGGTTTGATTCGATTGGTATTGTTGTAATTATGTGTTCAACGCAGTCTTTTCGTGATGATTGCAGAATTATTCGTGAGATAAAAGAGAAAAATCAAAATGTTAAAGCCGTACTGTTTGGCTCACACCCCACCTTCATGCCTGAGTTTTGTGTCAGGGAAGAGGAGGTTGACTATATTGTTTTACGGGAACCGGAACAAACATTACAAGAATTGGCTGTAGCATTACTCAATAATGAGTCCATTGATGAACTTCCCGGAATAGCTTATCAAGGTGGCAATAAGGAAATGGTCATGAATGTTGACCGTCCATTCATGAAGATGGATGATTTGCCTATTCCTGATCGCACTCTTTTACCTGAAGGCATTGATTATTTTAATCCGGCTGTAAAGAGAGTCCCGTATACAACCATGCAGACATCCCGTGGCTGTCCTGGTCGATGTATCTTTTGCACTTCTCCATTTTTTTATGGAAAGCAGTATCGCTTTCGCTCTGCTGAAAAAGTAATGGAGGAATTTCGGCAGATTAAAGCGCTTGGCTACCGTGAAGTTTTTATCAGAGATGAAACCTTTACCACCAATAAAAAACGAAATATGGAAATTTGTCAGTCCATGATCAAGGAAAATCTTGGGCTATCATGGATTGCAAATGGCCGAGTTGATTTAATTGATCTGGATGCCCTTAAATTAATGAAGCAGGCCGGGTGTCATTTGATAAAGTTTGGAGTTGAAACGGGTAATGACGAGATTTTAAAAAATTATAAGAAAGGTACCAGCACAGCTCAGGCGCGGCTGGTTTTTAAATGGGCCAAAGATGTCGGTTTGGATACTCATGCCCATATGGTCATAGGAGGACCTGGTGAAACCAGAGAGACTATCGCTAACTCAGTAAAGTTTGTAAAAGAGATCAAAGCCTCTACTGCCAGTTTTGGTATTTTAACTCCTTATCCTGGGACACCTCTGTTTGACATGGTGGTAAAAAAACATCCGGAGATTTATGATGGAAGTGAATCAACCATGGATAATCTTCATACGGAGGGCTTCTTTAGCGAAGCCATATGTTCCATGTCCGGTGATGAATTGTCCCAAGAGGTCACAACAGCCTAC
This sequence comes from Desulfobulbaceae bacterium, assembly GCA_024763495.1. GTDB lineage: Bacteria > Desulfobacterota > Desulfobulbia > Desulfobulbales > SURF-16 > JANTFJ01. The sequence continues at coordinate 2,835 of JANTFJ010000016.1, forward strand.
AGAAAGTTCTACTTGAGACCGGTATATTTGCTTGAAAGACTGCTATCAGTAAGAAGTTTTAATGAGCTTATGATTAAAATTGTCGGTGGCCTGAATATATTTAGCTTTTCACTGACAGGGAATAAATAGCGTTGTTTTGCGGTTTTGTAAATGTGCGGAATTTATGGAATAATTGATAGTAATCGTCAGAATAGCTTTTCTGACGGACAAGTAAAGCAAATGGCAGAACTCCTTCAGTCCCGTGGCCCTGATTCCCATGGTACATTTCGTACTGACGGAGTTTGTCTTGGAATGCGCCGTTTGGCAATTATTGATCTGGAAAATGGCCAGCAACCAATCTTCAATGAAAATCGTACTCTTTTGATAATTTACAATGGAGAATTGTATAATTATTTAAATCTACGTAACAATTTAATCAATAAAGGTCACATCTTCACTACCGGCAGTGATACAGAAGTTATACTTCATGCCTATGAAGAATATGGTGATAAATGTGTAGAAAAACTTAACGGGATGTTTTCTTTCGCTGTTTATCACCTTGATGACCATCGTATCTTTCTTGCCCGGGATCGTTTAGGCATAAAACCTCTCTACTATTCAACCGAAAACAACAGACTTATCTTCTCGTCAGAAGCCAAAGCATTATTGGCGCTTATGGATCATGTGGAAGCAGACTGGACAGCAATTAACCGTTTCTTTTCCTTTGGATATATACCATCTCCTGAATCATCTTTTGCTGGAATTAATAAGTTTCCACCCGGTTCTACAGGGGTTTGGCAAAATGGTAAGTTGCATGTTCATTCCTACTGGCAACCAGACTATTCACCCAATAAAGCTCTAAATCCTGATACGATAATTGCAGATACTGACTCTTTGCTGGACGAATGTATTCATCAGGAAATGATGAGCGATGTACCCCTTGGTATTTTTCTTAGTGGTGGCTTGGACTCGTCAGCCATTGCGGTTTATGTTTCGCGTCACTCTAAAATTAAGGTCAAATCTTTTGGTATTTCCTTTGCAGAAAAAACCCATGATGAATCATCTGACGCACGGCTTGTGGCAAATCATCTAGGTATTGATCATTATGATATTCCTTTTACCGGTCATGATCAAAAAAAAATACTGCTGCAGGTAGCAGAAACCTTAGATGAGCCTTTTGGCGATTCAACTCTGCTTCCTCTGTTAAAACTAGCCCGTGAGACACGAAAATACGTAAAAGTTGTATTGACGGGCTGGGGTGGCGATGAACTTTTTGCGGGTTACCCTACCTATCAGGCCCATCGCTATGCTTCGCTCTACCGTAAACTCCCTGATTTGGTAGGGAACAGTTTAATTCCCTGGGTTGTTTCTAAATTACCGGTTTCTGACACCTATATGTCCCTGCAGTTTAAAGCCAGTCGTTTCATTCAGGGAATGTCAAAACAGCCAGAGTTCCAGCATTTTAATTGGATGGGATATTTTAACCATGAGAAGTTGGGGAAGCTATTCACCGATTCTATTCAAAATTCAGTTGACAATGCTCCACTTGATGTTGTGTTTGATTTGTTGGCTGATATTAAAGAAGATGATCTGGTTGACCGCATTTTGCACCTGGATGCCAAATTTTTTCTTGAAGGCAACGGTTTGTTTCAATGTGACAGAATGACTATGGCCGCATCTCTGGAAGCTCGCGTTCCATTATTAAATAATGATATTATAGATTTTGTGAGTCAAGTTCCTTTGGCAATTAAAATGCGTCGATGGCAACCAAAATCGTTGCTGCGCGATGTGATGCGCCCTTATTTGCCTGCTCAGATCATCAACAAAACAAAAAAAGGTTTTGGTCCACCAACGTCATCATGGATGCGTGGCGAAAGTCTTGCTGTTTTACAACGACTCTTTACAAAAAAAAAGGTAGAGCAACAGGGTATTTTTTCTTTCCCTGTTGTTCAGCAGCTTATTGTTGAACATCTTTCACGAAAAGCAGATAATGGTCGTAATCTTTGGGCACTATTAAGCTTTCAGTTATGGTATGAACGATATATTCTTGGTAATCAACTCACTGACTTAATAGAGGTTTAATTGATGTCGGGGATGACACCTTCGCAACGCCTCAAATACTTCCACCGTAATTTGGAACAGGTAACCCCAAGACTGCTTTCAGCTATGGATCGTTGCCCTGTTTCGGCATCTCGTGGTTGTCTTGATCGTGAGTATTGGGCATGGGCGACTAAGGAATTCGCTAATATAGATATGCAACGGGGCGTATTAATCTTGGCTTATGTTTATACTACCAATTTTGCAGGCAATAAATTGTTTCAGCAACAGGCTTTATTGCAATGGCTTAAGTGGGGAGTTGATTTCTGGATAAAGCACCAAAGTAAACAGGGAGGGTTTGATCATCTGTATCCTTGTGAAAACAGTTGGATGGCTACCGCATTTACTCTTTCCGATATGATAGAAACATACCATATGGTAGCAGAAAAATTACCGGAATCGCTTCAGGAAAGTTGGATATCGACCATGCAAAAAGCTGGTGATTTTCTTTGCCGTTACGATGAAAAACATGGCTTTATCTCAAATCATCGTGCCGGGGCTGCAGCAGCTTTGCTGGGATTGGCAAATTTGATGCAAGAGGATAGATATGCTAAGCAAGCGCGAGTTTTCCTGGCTGAAATTTTTGCAAAACAATCTGATGAGGGATGGTTCTTGGAATATGAAGGTGCAGACCCAGGGTATCAAACTTTGGATACTCATTACCAGGCCAGGATATATGAATACACAGATGATGAAAATGTTCTATTAAATGTCAAAAAATCTATTGATTTTCTCAAGTGGTTTATTCACCCAGATGGCAGTATTGGTGGAGAATATGGTTCCCGAAACTGCCCTCATTATTTCCCGGGTGGTATTGAAAAATTTGCACAGCTGATTCCAGAGGCAGAATCAATTGCAGTATGTTGTACGCAAGGCATTGCAGATGGTACAAGTTGTGGAATAAAGGATGCTGATATTCGCAATGAATTAGTTATGGCCACCAGTTATGTCTATGCCGCTAAGGCTTTAGAGGAACGTCAGGGATGTCTAGTGGATGGTTTCCCTATTTTGCCGTGGGAAAAGGATAACTCCACAATCGTTTTTAAAGAGGCTGGAGTTGGTGTGCATGTAACACCAAATTATTATCTTGTTTTTAGCGCTGCAAAAGGTGGTGTTGTAAAGATATTTGATAAAGAAAAAAAGAAATTGAAATTTTCCAGTTGCGGCTATACCGCCAAATTGCAACGGCATGATATAACAACGCATATTTTACAGGATAATAATGAATTAATAAAGACAGTGAGTAAGAACCATGTTACTTATTCGTGTATTGTTCCATTTTCTCGTTTTCGGACTGATCGCTTGGCCTCCCCGTGGTTGCTCTGGGGGTTCCGGTTTTTCAACTTAACCTTTGGACGCTTGCGGATATTAAATGATTTCGTTCGCAAGTATTTGATTATTGGTCGTTACCTGAAACATAAGAAAAACGTCGAACTTTTATTGCATCGCACCGTACAAATGTCTGAATCTGGAGTGACTATTGAAGATAAACTGATAAATAAAACGGCAGTTCTTCCCTCCTGTCTAGTCGAACATGGCTTTTTCTCTACTATCTATATGGCTTCGGCTCGATATTTCAGACAGCAGGATGTGGAACAGTCGTGGTCTGAAGTCGTTGACAATGTAAACTGGGAGCGAGCCGTTTCTCCTGACGATTCACAACGATTTCTAAAACGGCCATTGCGGGAAATTTAAAATGGAATCTCAAACAAACCCTAAATCAAGCACAGCTAAAATCAGTGTTATCATTCCAGTTTATAATGAGAGTCCTTCTTTGCCTGAGCTTTGTGCAAGAATAGATAAAACCTTAATTACTTATAATGAACCATATGAAATAATACTTATTGATGATGGCAGTACAGATGACAGCTTTGCAACAATGGAGAAGCTTTATGCTGAGCGAACGAATATGTCTATCATTCGTCATCGGGTTAATATGGGTAAGACCATGGCCCTGATGACGGGTTTTCGTCATGCCGTGGGTGAGATAGTCGTCACGCTTGATGCCGACCTGCAAGATCATCCTGAAGCAATGCCTGATTTGTTAAAGAAAATGGAGGAAGGATACGATTTTGTTGGCGGATGGCGCCATAAAAGGCAGGATTCTATCATGAAGCATTTTATCTCTCATACCTATAATTTTATAACCAAACAAATATTAAAGGTAGAGATCCATGATATTAACTGCGGATATAAGGCTATTCGCCGCGAATATTATTCCAGGTTTAAACTAACGGGTGATATGCACCGTATAATCCCAGCTATCGTCAAAGCTATGGGGGGGAGAATCACTGAGGTGCCAGTTCCCCATTCTCCACGTAAATACGGTTCTTCATGTTACAATCTTTTACGATACAGAGGGATACTCGACATTATTGCCTTCATTGGTTCCCACTCTACCCGATGGCGCCCCTTTCATGTGTTCACAGAGCTTGCTTTTGCCTTTTGGTTTGTGACATTTTTGCTTGTAGGAATGTGGACTATTTTTAATATTACGTGTAGTTCCCAGTTTTTATCACTTGTTACTCCGATATGCTTGGTTGGAGCTACCATTTTTGGTCTTGCGGGAATTCTGTTGCCTGTGATTGGTTTGCAGACGGAAATATTTCTTCAGCTTGTGCAAAAGCCTGATTTTAATGACCAGTTTATTGAGCAACGTAACATACGGAGGTCATAAAATTGTTCGGCTATTTTCGTTTTATTTTAGCTACTTTTGTTTTATTGTCTCATTGTGGGGCCGTGAGCTATTTTGGCAAAAGTTTTGGGGTTACATCGGTAGTTAGTTTTTATATGCTTGCGGGGTTTGTTGTAACACACTTATTATTAGGTGTTTTTACGAGCGATCATAAATTAATAATTCGTTTCTATCAAGAGCGAGTCTTGCGTATTTATCCTCTATATTTTTTTGTTTTATCTCTCACTGTTGTTTTTTTATTAATCACACAATATGGCCAACCAATATTTTCGTTTGCTAATGTGGTCAATAGCGTGTTGGTGATCCCTCTCAATTATTATATGTTCATTTATGATCATATATCTGTTCTTTCAATTGGTGATAAATATTGGTTTGTGCCAACGGCTTGGTCATTAGGAGCAGAGCTTCAAGCCTATTTGATTTTACCTTTTATTGTGAGATATGAAAAAGTAAAGTTGGTAGCGATTTTTTTATCTATTGTTGTCCAACTGTTAGCTGTTGTAGGGATATTCCCAACAGACTTTTATGGATACCGCTTATTGCCGGGAATACTATTTATTTTTATATTGGGAAGTTGTATATGCAAAAATAAAAAATATCCAGAACAGGCTGATTCTTTTGACAGGTATTTTCCTGTTGTTTGCTTCGTTGCATGTTTGGTAGGGGTATTTTTAATCATATTTTTTTCTTTTCTAAATATTCGATATAATTTTGAAGTTCTATTTGGAAATTGTCTTGCAATAATAATTATTTCATTTCTAGCGTCTAGCAAAAAAAAGGTTTTTGCAAATAGATTGCTGGGGGATCTTTCATATGGAATATTTTTATCCCATTTTCTTGGTATATGGTGCCTGAGACATTTTCTTCCTGAAATATCTTCGTCCTCAGTTGTCGGGGCATTTTTCGTTTTTTTCGTTTCATTAGCTGTTTCTTTTCTGGGAGTGTTATGTGTGGAGAGAAACTTTTTTAAGTACCGAAAAATGCTTGCTACCTCAAATGCTATTATGTTTTCTTAGGCAAATTTAGTTGAGGTTCACTACTGGTATGATTAGGTTGCGATTAAATAAAAACAAAGCAAATGAACATGATATCCACGAGTGCGCTGTTTCTCAAATAAAATTTCATAATAAGGTAGACTATTCTCGTTTCTATAATCGATTGCGCAATCCTTTTGTCAAAGCTAAAGAGCTTAAGCTTGTTGCGAGACTTAAAGTTTTTTTAAAGAAAAATTATGAGATCTTAGAAGTTGGTTGTGGTGAGGGGAGTAACTTATACTATTTGAATAATTGCCATCCAGATGCTAATTTTACAGGGGTTGATTTTTCAAAAGAAAAAATTTCTTTCATGGGGCGGATATTAAGTCAGATGAAAGGAGTTGTGGCCGATGCAACAATGTTACCTTTTGCTGCTCAAACATACGATTTTACTCTGATGCGAGACCTTTTGCATCATGTTAACTGGGCAAGGGCAGATGTTTTGCGAGAGGCGGTTAGAGTTACCAAAATTGGTGGTCATGTTGTAATTATTGAATCTCAACCAGATAGCATACTTAATAAACTATTTATGCTGTTCTTTCCGGAAGAACGTGGCATGAAAGATTCAACGATAGAGAAGTTGAGAAAATTATGCTCTGGTTATTCATACCGCATTGAGACATGCGAAAAACTATATCTTGTTCGAGCCTGTTCTTTTTTTCTTGGCTGGCCTAAAGGGATTGGTAGATTCTTATTGTATCCAGTTTATGGTGTAGTGGCTCTGGTGGAGGATATTATTGGAAAAATTCGCCCCTCTTGTCGTACTAATGTAATCATTATAATTGATGTACAATAGATGGTCATTGTGTGAAAAAAATTATAAAGATTTGTGTGAGCTTGGTCTTAATAACAGGTCTTGCCTGGCGGCTTGATTGGAGTGCGTTTTGGAACAGTGCCGAGAGACTTCATTGGTGGGTAATACCTGTAGCAATATTTTTACAGCTTTGTGCGTTTGTTCTGGGAACTTGTCGCTGGCAATCTTTTTTCAGGTTTCATGATGTCCCTTACACTACGTCTTTGCTCCTTAAGCCTTATTTTATTGGTACACTGTTTAATAACCTGTTGCCTATGGCTACTGGAGGTGATGTACTCAGGATTTATTATATTATCAAAGAAGGTCAAAGTGTAGCGATTGCTGTATCACCAATAATAACTGAACGGATTTTAGGATTCTTGACACTCCTTGGGATTGCCACGTTGTCGTTGCCTTTTATCGATAGTCCGAATAGTGCTTTTGTCATACTGTCACACATTGTTCCGATTTTTTTTTCCGGGCTGTTATTTTGTCTGGCAGGTATTGGAACGCCATTTGTTTACAGGTTCATTCATAGTTCATTTCAGCGATGGATTCATATTAAGATTGTGGTAAAACTCCTTCAAATAATTGAAGCTGTACATCTGTATCTCGGCCACCTTATATTAATGATGCGAGTCATTGCCCTCAGCTTAGCCGGGCAATTATTGCAAATCTGTATCTTTTGGGTGTTTGGTTTGGGGCTTGGTGTAAATACAGGATTTCTCCAATATGTTCTAGTTGTGCCACTTATTCTCGTTGCAGCTGGAGTACCAGTCAGTATCGGTGGTTTTGGAGTCCGTGAGGCTTCTGCCATAGTACTTTTTACGGCATTGGGTATGGACGAAGGGGATGCTGCAGTGATTGCGTTATTGTTTATTCCTGTTTTGCTTGCGGCAAGTCTGCCGGGACTTTATTTCTTTTTGACTACTAAAGATCATGATCAATTTGTTGCTGAGGCTGAACAAACTATTGTGTAAAAAAAACATAGCAATAATATTGTGTTTTAGGGTGACTGGCTAGGTATGACACTAAAACTTGATAAATATATTCAATGTCCTAAGTGCCAAAGACTTGTGACTGTTGATACCTTGAAGATATCGTGTTTTTCTTGTGGAGAATTATTTTTTAAACAGAATGGTGTCTGGAAGGATTTAGAAGGAACTGGTCAAACCTTACCACCATTTTATAGAAATGCAAACTGGGAGAAATATCAGAAAAATCAATCCGTTTTTCATCGAAGGTACTATTGTGAATCAAATGTGTCTTCTCGTTTAGAATATCTATTTAAGAAAAATGTGATCGGTCTGGTTGACCGATGGGTAAAACCAGTTCTTGATTTTGGTTGTGGAAATGGTATGGATTTAGAATTTTTTCCTCATCTGGATGATGTAATTGCAGTTGATCTTCATTTCGACACGTTATGCCAAGCTGCAAGGCGACATAAAAAACCTGTGTATTTTCAATCTGATATAGCTAGTTCCATGTTTAAGCTTAGCTCGTTTCAAACAATATTAGCGTTTGATGTGTTGGAGCATGTTTTTGCATTAGATCTTACTGTTCAATCGTTGGCAAATATATTACATCCAGAGGGATTCATGTATGTCCTGATTCCAACGGAAGGAGGGTTAGCTTCCTTTTGTCGAAAGATATATACTGCTCCGAAATATTCAAAGATGTTCGGGTATGATTACGCAGACGCAATGAAATATGAACACTGTAACAGTTGTTTTGCTGTGGAGGATGCTTTGAAAAAATGGTTTATCATTGACGAGAAGAAAGGATGGCCGTCTCCGACTACTGATAGCCTGACAAATCTAGTGTGGGCCTATCGGTTGAGAAAAAGGGTATGAAATGAAAGAGATGACGATTGATGTATTAATGATCTATCCCCGTTTGGGAAGTATGGATAGTTTTGTTAAAGATTTGCCCTTAAGTATTCTCTATGCCTCTGCTGAAGCTGTAAAAAGGAATTATTCTGTCGAAGCATGTGATTTTCGTTTGATAACAGATTGGAAATCTAAGTTAGCGGAAACATTAGATAAAGGGGTTCGGCTTGTTGGGGTGTCGGTTATGACTGGAACACCAATGAAGTATGCCCGTGAAATTTCGCTTTTTGTCCGCAAACATGCGCCTGATACAAAAATTGTATGGGGAGGGCCTCATGTAACAGTAGTACCTGATACAATTGAGCAATCCTTTATTGATTTTCTTATTCGCGGTTATGGCTCTATTGCCCTAGCGGATCTTATTGTAGCTTTGAAAAACGGTCAGATGAAGTTTGAGAACATTCCTGGCATATCGTGGAAAAAAAATGGTGAAGTAAAGCATAATCAGCGCCTCCCTGCCCATGAATTGCTCGCTTATCAGGATATTCCTTATCAGCTACTTGATATAAATGACCCTCAATATGTCAGGTCTTATAATGGTCAACGTTTGTTCTCTATGTTTTCAGCTATAGGTTGTCCATATAAATGTAATTTTTGCATGCATCCTGCTGTCTACAAAATTATCAATGGCCCGAAATGGCTCGCCTATCCTACTGAAGACATCATTGACCATATTAAAATGGTTCACCGGAAATATCAGGTAACCGGTATCTGCTTTATTGATGATACCAGTTTTGTAGATCTTGCTAGAATGCGTGAGTTGTTGAAAAGAATTACAAAGCTTGACTTTAAGATTGTTCTGGAGTTCAGGGGAGCACGGGTCAATGAACTTGATAAAATGGATGACAGTTTTTTACAACTTATGGTGGATGCCGGAACAAGAGTGGTCATGGTTGGGTTTGAATCAGCTTCCAACCGTATTTTAAAGATCATGAAAAAAGGTATAACTAAAGAACAAATTTTCAGGGTAAATCAAAAACTAGCTCGGTTTTCTGAAATACGACCTATTTATAATTTCTTTTGTGGAACACCAGGTGAGACATATGATGATCTTTTGGAAACCAAGGATGCCATTTTACAAATCATAAAGGACAACCCTGTGGCACATATAGGTTTTGGAGCAGATTGGAAACCTATTCCAGGGACAAAGATGGTAGAACTGGCCGAAAAAGATTATAATTTTAAACCTCCTGTAACATTTGATGAATGGATGGAACTTGACAGTTTTGATAGCTCATCGAAAATTCAGCATTCCTGGTATTCAACAAAGCATGATAATTTGATTAAAATTCTACAGGTAAGTGCATCCGTAATCGATAATAAAATATTGGATGAGTTCACAGCTCGCCGAAATCTATCTAATGTGTTGTTGCGACTAGGGGCAAAGTTATATTACCCCTTGGCTATGTTTCGTTTAAAAAATAATTTTTTCTCCCTTCCTGTTGAATACCCTTTATACAGATTGGCATTTCGCCTTTTGTCTTCTGGAAAATAATCAGTTTACTATGTTTACCAAATCATACCAACCAGTATTACCGATTCGCGACCACCGTAGTCAGTTAGTGGTGGTTTATTCATATACATTACTCCTAAGTTGTTTTGTAACCTATTGCTTCTATCAATTTTTCCCTCTTTTTAATGCCTGGATCGGTTATTCACCTCTACAGTATATTTGGTACGAAAATAATCCTGAAAATTTCCAAAAAGATTTTATGGGAGAGCAACTTGGTTATTATAAGTATTCCTTTGTTATGTGGGTGTATCCATTTGTTTATAATCTCACCGGTGTTGATCCGGAACTGATACAGCTTGTATATATTTTTGTAACTACATTAGTGTATGCTGTTTCGTATTTGTGGCTCTCGAAAACATTAATTCCAGATGCGAAATGGTACACAGCAATTATTATTGTTAGTTTTATCTTGCTAACCAGGATTTTGGATTGCGATTTCTCTCGATATGGTGGCCTTGCCATCTTAAATGAGGGCAAAATGCATGCTGCAGCCGTATCAGTCTGTATTTGTTGTCTGGTATTTGGTTTGAAGGGTAAGTGGGTATATGCTGGTTTAACTGCTGGATTACTGTCATGGATTTATGCAAGCTACGGAGTGATGTGTGCTTTTGTTATCGGTTGCATGGTTCTCGTTGACTTGAGACAGTTTAAAACAAAAGAATTATGGATTGGTATTATATCCTTTATCTCTTTGTTCTTAGTTTGGGAAATTGGTGTACTTCAAATTGGCCAACATAATTACGAAATATTGGATAGTAAAACATGGGTAGACTGGGTGCGTTTTGGAAATTTTCATTATTTCCCTTTTGTCATAGGTGAGGCAAATAGAGTGTTTGTGCTTGAACATGCTTCCAAGCTTTGTCCAACCTTAACAATGTTACTGCTTGTTATCAGTAATCTTCGTGTACAAAAAGTGTTAGGTAGGAATTATAGAAAATGGGTTTATGGAGTTGTCGGGTGTAGTTTTCTAACTGTTTTGGGATTGTTGGCTTCTTTGTTGCCCTTTTCTGTATCTTTGATACAATTGGCATTACCTCGTGGAGTTTCATTTATGATGATTCTCTGTTTGCCGATTGCTGTAGATAACTTATTGTCTATTATTACTAGTAAGAATGTTTTTTTGTCATTACTGGCGTTACTGGTACTTGTAAGCCCGTTTGTTGGTAGTTATGGTTTCCCGGTTGTTGGAGTATGGATTATATCTATGGCTTTTATTTTCAATGATGATCATTTTTTATTGGCTAGGAAATGGTGCGGTTTTATATTGCTTATTAGTATGATATATGTTTCTTGGCTTGTTTTAGCTAAGTCAATACTAGTAATGAATGCTGGATTTGTTGGTCCTTTTAGTAGTTATGGTGTTTTTTGTTTTATATTGGTTTTCTTTTTTTTGTACAGACAGAATAAAATTTCTAGTTTTAAGGCTGTATCATTATTCTTGATTTTTTCGTTTGTAGTGTTTGTTAGCGGGAATATTCTTTTACGGAATAATAATTATTACAAAAAATCATACTATATAGATTTTAAACATGCCCAGAAATGGGCGAATAAAAATACTCATGCTAATTCGTTGTTTATGAACGACCCAACTCATTCGTATGGCTGGAGAGATTATAGTGAAAGATCTAGTTATGGATGTTTAAGAGAATGGATACACAACTGTATAGTTTATGAACAAAATGCTAAACTATTCAAAGAAGGGTTGAGGCGTGTGAGGCTTCTGGGCATAGACCCCGAAGAGTACCTGCAACGCTCTTTACGGGCCGGTGGAAAGTCAGTATCCACTGAATATAGCGAATTATTTCGTGATGTCCGTGAAAAGTATTATAGCTTGTCTGATGACCATCTTCAAAGTCTCGCTGTTCAAGAGGGGATTGATTTTTTTATTTTTGAAAAGAAACAGTTGAAACATGATGTTAACCTTCCTGTTGCCTATGAAAATGATCATTATCTCATAGTGTCAACTCAATTTGCAAGTAAGGTTGAAAGTTCTATTGCCAACCAATAAATAATATTGTGCTTAAAAATTTTTTAAAAGCAGGCGGCGGAGCAGGTACTCAAGCAATTAATTTTATTGGCCTGCCTGTAATTGCCAGGCTTTATGCTCCAGAGGAATATGCTACTTGGGCGATTGTTTTTGCATCTGCTGCTATTTTATGTATCGGAAAATCAAAGTTTCTCTGAGAATAATTTCTGATTACAATTGTCTGTTTTGCAACAAAATGAACCTCTGTTGCGTGGACAAATAACAATCAAGAGCACTTTTTTTCCACTTGAAGTCAGTTTTGGGCAAAAAAGCCAGAAAATCAGATAGTTTTTCTCAAGAAGACGCAACTATCCTATGGGAGTCACAGGTTAGTATCAGGGGAAGGTCATTTGCAAAGATCTTCTGATTAATGATAAGGGTTGTGGAAGATAAGCCGCGACAAAACGCATTGTTCTTTGACAAATTTTGCAAAGTAACGGATCATTTTTTTGAAACGATGTCTGCCTTTCTCTCCAATTTTTTGACTTTTTTA
>JANTFJ010000017.1 GCA_024763495.1 Desulfobulbaceae bacterium
GATCCATAAAGTTAGCCGATGATCCCTGGATTCCGGCTAAAGACATGCCGGAATGACGATATATCTATGCTGCAAATTGTATAATTTATAGAAATCAATAACAAAACAACAAGTCAAAAAAGGGACTAATTATGATACAATGCCTGTAACTGCTCACAGGGTGCTGGAGATTTTCATAAGGCAATCCAGGCTATGAACTTTGTTCAAATTTCCCCTTACTTTATTCAACAAAATAATATATATATTGATCAGTTAGAAGTAATAAAATACTTTCCGATGGACTAATTTCATGAAAAAAATACTTTTTACCACATTTGTCCTGTTCAGCTCAACTGCTATACTTGGCGGCTGCGGCCTGTTTTCCCGGACAACCGGGCAGAATAATTCAACAAACAGCAGGAAAACAGCCGGCAAATGCGTCCAGGGGAACTGTCAAGACGGCACCGGCGTCCGGCTTTATAACGACGGCCGACGATACGAAGGAGAATTCCTGAGCGGTCGCCCCATGGGCGAAGGAATCATCTTCCTGCCCTCCGGTTCCAGCTATGAGGGAAAATTCAAATACGGCCAGTATGACGGCGACGGCTATGTCAGCTTTGCCGATGGCAGTGACGCGGAATGTGAACGAGGCAACTGCATAAATGGCCGGGGCGTTCTCCTCTGGGATACCGGTGACCGTTACAGCGGCGAATTTGACAACGAAATTCGCTCCGGTTTCGGCGGTTTAACCTTTGCCGACGGATCCTCCTATTCCGGTTCTTTTGCCGATAATCGGTTTGACGGCAAAGGTACGCTGACCCTGGCAGACAAAACAGAGTATCGAGGAATTTTCAAGGACGGGAAGGTTCATGGGGAAATCAGCCTGACATTTCCAAATAAACATAAATTCCTGGGCCGGTTCAAAAAAGGTAAACTTATCCAAGGCCAGGGCCGGGTTACTTTTCCCAACGGCTCCAAGGGGGAATGCGTAAAGGGTAACTGCGTCAATGGTGAGGGCACCCTGCAAATGACGGACGGAGCAATATACCAGGGACATTTTATCAATTGCAGCCGAGATGGTCATGGCGTTTACACCTTTAGCAGCGGATCATATTATGACGGCGAATATCTGGCTGGAAAACGGCACGGCCATGGCAGATTCGTTTTCAGCAGCGGCCTGGCATACGAGGGTGAATACCGGGAAGGCAAACGGCACGGCGAAGGCGTATTCACCTTCCCTGACGGCAATACATATTACGTTTATTATAAAGAAGGAGAAATGATTAACCGGAATTTTTAAAGTCAGATGCCCTGGTAATCGCTATTTGCCGACAGATTTTTTCCCTTCTTTTAACCGCTGATCAACCTCATCCAGGAATATTTCCACCTTGCCATTCCGGCGTAATTCCTTGTACCACTCATTTTTACGCTCTTCCTGGTTAGTAAAACGGAGACGATTTTCGAGAAAATCACGGGACTCGTCCAGGGTCAAATCACGAGCCGGTTCTTTTTTAACAACCTTGAAAATACGGGTTCTGCCGTTGTCCACAACCACCGGGCTTAACTGCCCGACATCCATTTCAGTAATCATCTCGCTCATAACAGGAAACCGTTTTTTGTTAATCCTCTTATGGCTGTTAAAAAAAACATCATTTAAAACAAGTTTACCCATCTCATTATTATGAGCCTTAACTTTCTCAAGCAGGATTTCCGCCTTTTTTCGGGCCTCAACAGGAGAAAGGTCACCCATAATTACCAATTCCTCGACAATAAAATTGTCCCCCTGATGAAGACGCCCGTCCGCCTTATATTCATCATATAATTTTTGCAGGGAAACCTGATCTATCTTGATTTTATCAAAAACCTCCTCCTTGGTAATAAGCTGCAGACGCTGATTCCGTTCTATCCTGGCAGCAAGTTCCTTCTCGGTAATCCCTTTTTCCCTGAGATATTGCTGATATCCTTCTTCACCGCCATAAGCCTCCCGCATTTTAGTCAGCACCCTGGCAATTCTCTCAGGCTTAATATGAATTCTCCGAGCCTCATTCAGGGCCAGGCCCTCAAGGGTAAGGGCGTCAAGCGCCTCCTTTTTTATCCGGTCGGTAACCTCATCAGTGAGTTTCTTTACGCCCTGGGGATATTCTTTCTGGAGCAGGGAATTCATTTTTTTAATCAGATCAAAATAAGTAATATCAAGCTCGCCGACCCGGGCCACCACCAGGGTTTTGGAAAAATCAGCCCTGCCCTTGATATCATCATACATGGCAGCGCTGGGATTATTATCTTCGGCCACGGATTGAATTTGAGCAGCCTCCGTCCCTGTGGCCGGCGGAGTTGCGGCCATGGCCGGCATGGTCGATAAGGTTCCCATAAATAAGGCTGCGGCAATATAAAATCGTTTCATCATACAAATTCCCTGGTAAAAATTATGTAACTATTCAGGTAGGGGCGAAAAACTGTCCAAACCACCGACCTGTAACTGTTCAGAGGTAAGCGAACCAAGTGAGACTCCGTGTGCTTTAGCTGTACGTGATAAGACTGGTGCAGCATACTTCGGGCATAAACTTCGCATACTGATGCTATGTAAGACAGACTTATCGCGTGCAGGTAAGCACCCTTAAAAACAGGGCATAAACTTCGACTCCGGATGAAGTGCAGCTGAGTAGTTACAATTATGTAACTACTCACGGGGTAAGCGCCTTAACTTCGCTACCCCCAGTAATTGATTAACCCGTAATATATAATATCAAGGTAACTACTCATGGGGTAAGCGTCCTAACTTCGCTAACCCCTGTAAACAGTTACAAATACTGAGATTTGCAATCATTAGGTGCTTACCCTATGAGTAGTTATCCATAATCAATGAGAAAGCATGCAATTGAAACGCCTTACCAGGCATAGTTTGTTTATTCCCCGTAGGAGCCCAGCCCCCTGGTCGATAAATCATGGAGTAATGCATTTTACATGAATCGCCCAGAGGGCTGGGCTCCTACAGCATAAATCGTCCGCAATCACGGGTAGCCGGCGGAAATGCCCCCACGAACAGGGCCGTGGATGGCCCGTAATTAAAAAAAGCAGGCAGGATCTTACCCTGCCTGCTTTTTATTTACAACAGGTTGTATCCTTCAAAAATAAAGGAGTTATTAAGGTATGGTTACCGATAAAGTATAGCTCTGCTTATTCCACTGGGCATCAAGAGTATCAACCCTCAGGTCATAAGTACCACTGCCGCTATAGGTATGCACCATATCTACGGAAGAAGTGTAAGCAGTCTGTTTCCGATCACCCCAGTAGACAGTAAGCCTTGCGAACCCACTAAGATCACTTGTTAAAGTAAGCGTATTACCGACAATATCTGTACCGAATACAGGAGTTGCCGGTGCCGGTGGTTCAACTTCACGGGTTGTCACTTCAACAGACTGGGTATCACAGACAGAAGGCTCATCAGCCATGCACATGGTCAATGTCGCGGTATAGGTACCAACGGCAGGATAAGTTACCATCATGAAAGTATCGCCGTTACCACCAGGTACTACAGCTCCGGAACCATCAGAGAAGTCCCAGCTATAGGTACAGGTTTTTTCCTCTGTGTACATAATTCCCTGCCCGTCAAGTTTCTTCTCATAACAGGCGGAAAGAACAGTTGTCGGAGTAGTCCAGGCAGTTGCAGCAGAATCCCACCAGGTATCATCAGTCCTGAACTCTACCTGGTTGTCAGTATCCATAGAAGCCAGGGCACTGAAATTCGCCGCGACAACCAGACCAGCACTGCTGCTCTGCTGCGGAGTCTTCAACAGGTTCAACATGGTGTCACTGTAACCGAGGAACTGGTTGGCATGAACAACAGTCTGGACAAAGCCACCGTCAGTACAGGGAACTTCCACGGTCTGCATCAGGTTGGACTGCATTGGATCAATACAGATATCCGCCTGGTTCCAGCTGTAAGGCACACCATTACGATCCTTGGCCGCGATTGTCCAGTCAAGGCGTTTCCGGCCGTCAACAATGGATTGCTGCAACTGAACCTTATAGGCCTTCCGTACCTGGTCACGGGTATTGATCCGACCCATGGGATTACGGGAAATTTCGTTAAGATCAGTCATAGCACCTTCACAGTCAACATCAGCATAACAATAACCGGTGTTGCGGAAACCGCCGGAACAGGCGCCCGGAGTTGGCGGGTTAGTATTCATATCAGCACCAGCGCAGGTACCGTTGATCATGGCTGCATAACCTGCCGCGCCAGGAATAGCCGCAGCTACACCAGCATCAGCATAATTAGGCATACACATGTTAACCGTGCCGGCTATTCCCTGCAACAATGCGGCACTGGTTACACCGCCCATGGGATTACATAGCCCATAGCCGATATTATAACCTTCCTTGACCACAAAGGCCTGGAGACCGGCAATACCGTCAACCATACCCATCTGGGCAGCCGCGCCCGGAGGAAAGCCCATCATAGTATCAAAGGCCGGGCTCATCATGCCGGTACACATGTCAATAATACCATTCATGTCACAGTCATGGTTCATGCCCGGAGCCATGGGATGGTCGTAATCATTAGCAGGATCACAGGCTGGCGCGCCCATGCCGTATGGGTCGTTGGAACAGGTATCGCCAACGCCGTCAGCGTTCGTATCAATACAGGCACCGGTAGTTTGCGTCATGGGACTGTTACTGAACATTGAGGAAGACGTACAGGCAGCGCCGGAAATAACGGAGCCGTTTGCCGTCTGATCAAAATACGCAGCATCAGCAGTACCCAGGGTGCCGCTCATAGCCGCTTCAGGATTACAGAGAGCGGTACAATCGAAATCAGCAAAGGCTGAGAACCAGTTCTTGACATAATCAACACCGCCTACGCCCTGACCTTCAAGCCAGTCAAGTTCCGGCGGCTGATCAACCTTACCGGCATAATGATGGGGCTGATTAATACCCTCAAAGAAACCGGCTGAATAGGGACTGTAGTTAGGATCACGCGGATCAGCGCTGGAATGGCAGTTTATGCAGCCGCCCCGTTTTTCACTACCTAAGGCCCATTCTTTCGGCACGGTGCCGTGAGTTACGTCAAAGGTCTTCTGGTACATCTTGTAGGTACCGGCCTGCACAGGTTCATCAGCCGTGGCTACAGCCGGGAAAGCGGTATCCAGCATATAGTCGATGTCGGCCTTGGTATCGATAACCATGGCGTCGGCCAGGGAGAAGCCGTCAAACAGCGGAGCGACATAACCCTCGTTACGGCGGACATAGTTTGGTATGTTGCCGGCAATATACTGCTCTTCAAAATATTCGCCGGCCCGGTTCATGATCCTGTTTTTCATCATGGACTGGGTGGAAACTGAATGAGGAACAGGGGTAACTTCTTCACAAATTGCCTCTTCGCCTTCGAGCCCGGCTGCGACACACTCGGCATCACCGGCAGCGCCAATCCCGGAACAGGGGATTTCGCTGTTGCTGCCGCACCTGAAAACATCTGTAACATCACTGCCGTCTACTTCTTCAGTAATGGTCAGGTCATCCATCCACATGGGATCAAAAGAGGGGAAAAAGGGATAAATCTTGGTCTCTCCGTTCTTGGTCATCCACATATGGGAAGGCTGGGTGGGTTTATAGGAACCGGTAATCAGGTCAAAGTTCCAATCCAGCATATTGCGGTAATAGGAATTTTTATAGAAGCCCACTGACCAGTCACGATATTTTTTCTTGCCCGGCGCAGCGTAAATAGCCGGATTATGGCAGGTTTCACAACCGATTCTTTCAAGATGAAGCGGCGGCAGACCATTATGGAGCGGAACCGGAGCATCCAGGTATCCGCCGTTCCTGGTCAGTTTGGGATGATTGCCATCCGCGTCATGACAGGACTGGCAGGTAACCGTGTCATCCAGGTAATCCATACTGTTGTTATCGGGCATGGAATTACCGGTACCGAACTGATGATCCATGGCATGAATCTCATGGGCCGGGTAATGAACCCCGCGGAACTCACCGGCATTGTTAAGATAAACGCCGTCGCCGGTTATTGAACCCCGGTCAGGATCAACAACATTGTCCTTGCCGAACATGTAATGACAGTCAGAACATCTCATTTCCCTGGCGCCGGAGCCGTCATTAACCATGGCAATATCATGGACATCGGCATCAGGAATATCTTCCTTGACAACAATAGCGCCGCCCAGAAATTCCTGGTCGACTATAGGTGTGCCGATCAATGAATTACTGCCGTCCGGTGCCGGAGGATTGCCATCAGTGGTCAGGCCAAACTGATCAGCCAGCATTGACATACCCCATTTATCATGGGGACCATGGCCGACCCGATGGCCGCGTTTACCCATACCAGGCTTGCAGCCCAGTTCAAAGTCCCAGTTATCACTGGTAGTAGCCAGTGTACCGGTATGGTCATTGGCATTATTATAGCCGCTTCCCGGCCCTTCCATGGCAAAATAGTTACCGAAGCCGGTCTTCATCTGTACCATGCCGGGCAGGCCCAGGGTATTGTCGTCACGGCCATGACAGACCGTACAGTTCTGGGAATCAGGGGCGTATTTAATGTTTGCTCCGGCAATTGAAGGTGTTGCCGTACCCCAGTCAACCGTGGCCAGGGGAGTAACATTAGAGTCATCCGAGGTTGCCGCGTCATTACCGGCCGGGGTGTGGGAGGTATTTACACCAAGAGCGCCAAGACCCATGGAGGGAGCCAGGCTCAGCTTGTGGCGTTTAACCGCATGATTACGGTTATACATATCGTATTCGCCGATCTCGGGTGTGGTAACCGTAAGAGCGCCTACCATGCCGAACATGGGATTATCCTGAACGCCGTCACAGTTTCTGTCATTCATCGGGCCGATGGGATTAGTCTCATCACAACCCATGGTCTGGTAGACAACATTAGCGGTCTTGGATTTGCCGGCATGACACATCATGCAGTCGGTCTCGGCATATTCAGTCGCGGTAACCATGCTGCCCGGCTGAACACCGGTTGGATCAGGATCATCCTGGCTGGGATAAAAGAACTGGTAATAGTCGCCGTCCGGAGAGGCGCTGGTTACCGGATTACGATCACGGTCAAACTCGAGCTGACCGCCGCCGACATGGCAGACGCCGCAGGAAAATACCCAGTCCTGGGAGCCGCCGGCAAAGGATATTGCTGCCAGTGAATCATCATCCGCGCCGTCAAGAACATCTATATTTTTAGCCGCCACCTGGCGGTTAGTCGGCGGTCACCACTTGCCGAACATGCCGGGTGAGTTGGTGAAGAACCGGTCATGACGGGCATGACGCTGCTCAGCACTGTAATCTTCATTACGACCGGCATTGGCGTGGCGGGAAGCCGTGGCCCCGTGGGCATAAGATAAAACTTCATTGGCCTGCCAGACAACTTCGGGATCGCCTAAGCCGTTAAGAATCTGGATACCCTGGGTATGGATGGAGATGTGATCGCCGAAACCATAGTCGGGGCAGTCGCTTGTGTCGCAGTTCCATTGCGTGCCCATGCCTGTGGCACCGCAATATAAGGTCGCATCGGTTGATGATTCGCCTGTAGCACAATTAAAATGGCAGCCGGCGCAGGTCATTTTCGGACTGTATGCCTCATACTGGCCAACCTGGGTGCCTGCCGCATTGAGCAGGGGCACGTCAGGATGGTCGCCCTGGGCGGCAAAGCCCTGGGAGGCAATCAGCAGCGCGGCAGCGGTTAAAGTCGGGATCAAAAACCCACTTTTGTACCTTTTTTTCATTACTCGCTCCTTAATTTAACATTTTGTTTAAGTCTTTTTTTCAACAGCCCCTGACAGGGGAATTGTCAATCGAATTTCGGGAATTATTTCGATTTCTAAAAAAACAAAAACCAGATAATTTTATGAAAATTATTTGATTCAATAGTTCCTTAAAAGGCTGCCTTAAAAAATCAAATGCCTGCAACTCGTTAAAAAATTGGGGATGCAAAGAGACAAAGCAAGGTATATGCCCAACCAGCAGTTTTATGTTTTATTTTTTAACCAGGCAACTCAATCTATTGGAAACACGGCATTATCAGTAAATTAAATAATTATTTAATTTCACGGCTAAGTTGCGAATAGATAAATCTGCCTGCCGGTAAAACTATTTTTTCTGGTGATATCCCCCTGCAGCCTTTCATTTTACCCACATCATCAAATAACGATGGGCACAAAGTGATTTTGACAAAAACTACGAAAAAAATTCAGCCCCTGCCGGCATCAATTCTCTGCCCAGGGAAAACCTTAATCCTGCCCCACAGCCTTAACCAACTGGAATTAAAGCATATATAAGCAATTATATCAGTGAATTTTATGATTTTTGAAATACTGCTGAACAGGCCCGTTTATTATCAATAAAATAAAGTACACATTCAGCGGCAGTGGTGGAGTGTGGCATTTGCCCCCTTGCTCTTATAAACAACCCTCATCTCAAGAAAAGGCTTTTCAATAAAAGCATAGGTAAGGATCGAGAGGACAATGGTGAGGGGCAATATAACTAAACCGGCATTGACAAAGGCGCTGAAAACAAGATGAGACTCTGAACATTTTATAGAAAGATTATGGTTAATGACAATTTGGAGCACTATAAAATGAAGCAGATAAATTGAATAACTTATCCTGCCGACCCCACACAACAGCCAGGAAATAACCCCAGGTATCCGGAATCTGCCAACAAGATAAGAAATAATAAAAGCCGCCCATAATGATCCTTCAATTGAAGGCCAGAACATTTTCCACCAGCTGCTGTCCTGCCATCCTCCGTGCTGATTTAACCAATATGAAGTATAAAAAATTAAAATCAGGATAAAACTGAATAAAACAAGCGCTGTTTTTCTGAATTCCTTTAATTTCTCCCTTTTATAGACAACAGCCAGGCACATGCCGATTAAAAACTGATCCATCCTGCCGATGATTGTCCAGTAGCTCAAGTCCCTGATATTAGCGCCCTCTGAGAAAGCCAGCGCCCTCATTACCAGGAAAACCAACATAATTCCCAGGATATTTTTTACTCCGGACTTATTTAAAATAATCAGCAGAAAAGGAAAAAGCAGGTAAAACTGCCATTCAATAGCGTTTGTCCAGAACATTGCCGAGAAAGAACCTGCCTGGGCAGCCTGTGGAGCATTACCCAGGACAAAAACCGTCTGCAGAAATGAGACAAAATTAAAATTGTCCGGGAAAGAATAAATACCAACAAAAAGCAGGAGCAAAAACAGCGGATATGTTCTCAGAAACCTGTTTAACAGAAATTTTGGATAACTGATTTCCCGCCTGTATGTTCCAATCGTAAAGACAAAACCGCTCAGAACCATAAAAAGAGCAACAGCAGTATGCCCCTCAAGCACTAATGAAACCAGGGGATTAGCGGTTATTAACCGGTGACTGAGCCAATATTCCGGCAAAAACGGCCCATTATAGGTCCATTGATGCCAGACGAGCTGAACGCTGTGATAAAAAACTATTAAAATCGACGCAAAGGCCCTGACGTGGTCGAGCTGGGGAACATAAGTAATGTTTTTGCTTTTCATGGGCGATCAGGGGTCAAATCTTTATTCTTGACATAACTTGGTCAAGAGGCGATTGCGCGAAAAAACCAGCTTGTGTCAAGAATAAAAATTTTACCACCAGCTGGATGAATCGCCCAGAGGGCTGGGCTCCTACAGGTAACCGTACAAATGCGGCCTGGAATGCAGCATGGGGTCAATGCCGCATGGGGTCAAATCTTTATTATTGACATCACCTGGTCAAGAGGCGATTGCGCGAAAAAACCAGCTTGTGTCAAGAATAAAAATTTTACCACCGGCTGGCTGAATCGCCCAGAGGGCTGGGCTCCTACAGGTAACCGCACAAATGCAGCCTGGGATCAAATTTTATGAAAAAACAATTTTATTGACAGCAACTCCAAGTCTGCGCAAATCATTACCATGACCTGACTCCATGGGGCAATAATAACTGTTCAGCCTTAATTGACAGCGAGTGACGCCGGTAAGAGGAGCCTGGAATTCAAGCAGATATTTTTTCCACTCACCTGTCTCAAGAACCAGGCAAAGTTTCCTCTCTCCATCCAGGAAAACTTCAAGTTTTCTTTGCTCACCCGTTAAATTATCCGGAGCCATGGCAAAGAGTTCAATTGCAGAGACTCCCCCGGGAACCAAAAAAGAAAAGCGCTGCCCGGTCCAGCGATAGCAGAAATCCCTGTCACCTTCCAGGCCATACCAGCCGACAAGCAGCAGGGAAGTTTCGCCCCTGTTAAAATCCAGCACCAGCGGAATAGACAATGCCTCAATATTACAGGCTGTCTTTTTCAACTCAGCATACTCTTCTTCAAAAAAATCACGGTTTAGAGCAATATTGGTAATAACCTGGCAATCATTCCAGCAGCCCCCGCAGGCAAAATCAGCGATCAAACCTCTCATTTTTTCCGCTTTCTCCGACTGCCAGATTTCCGAGAGTCCGGCTTCGTTAAGATTACCGATTGGTTTCATCATGACCGGACAATTCGGAAATACATTTCCATACAGATCAACAACCATTCCGGACTGCATGGCAAAGCAGGGGATATCACTGAGCTTTCCTCGATAATAATCAGTCATTTTCTTAAAGAAAATAAGCTTTGCCGGATACGCTCCGTCTTTTTCAATTTCACGGCTGATAACATCTGCCAACTGTTCATCTATATGCCCCAGGGCATCATCGTCCAGAAAATAGGCACCTGAACTATCCTTATTGGAATAGGCCCCGCCGCTGTAAGCGATCCTGGCACTGAACTCGGCACCATGGCAGCAGGCAAGCTCGTAACAGCTTAAAAGCTGATCAAAGTTAGACGCATTAACAGTAAAGGAAAGCAGCCGCCTTATTCCCAGCTTTTCAACCTCTGCCAGCAGGGCCATGGTTTTTTGATAAGCTCCCGCCACTCCCCGTATCCGGTCATTGGTCTCGCCGATACCGTCAAGGGAAAGCTGGACAGTAAAACGGCCCGGATCTTGACGCTGCCGGAAAAACTCGACAAGCCTGCCACTGGTTAAGGCATTAGTGGTAACAGTAACCTGTTTATTTTCCGGCAGACGCTCCAGCAGCCTCCAGGCAAAAGGGGCAATGGTTGGTTCTCCACCGGCAAGACCTGTACCGGAACACTGGCCGAATAATGGATCGGCAAAAAGCCGCTCAAGCGCCCTGTCATCCATTTCCGTTGTTGAGGGAGGGACAAGACTGCCTTTCCAGATATGGCAGTTACCGCACCTGGAATTACATTTGTAGGTAGTAAAAAAATTAATGTCATGAAGAGGCGCCTTATCCATCTTCCCGGCCCCCTTCCCGACATGAAAGCAGCTCAGCTAAAGCATCTTTGATAACCCGGGGGGAGAACCTGTTTTCAATCAACTCCATACCGCCCAGGGAAAGATTCCGCCACAGTTCTTCATCCTGGTAAAGACGCACAACTTTTTCAGCAAAAGTCGCCTCGTCATCGGCAAGCAAAGCGTTTTGACCGTCAGTGACCCCAAGACCTTCCGCCCCAATGGAGGTCATGACCACCGGCAGGCCGTAGGACATACTCTGACCGACCTTTCCCTTTACTCCGGCTCCATACCTGAGCGGACAGACAAATACCCGGGATTTGGCAAAAAAAGGCTTAACATTCTCGACAAAGCCGGTAACCTTAATAGTGTCTGAGGCCAGGGCCCGCACTTTTTCGGTGGGATGACTGCCGACAACAGTCAAGGTAAGAGCGGGCAGTTTTTCCTGAATTAAAGGAAAAATTGAACGTGCAAACCAGATAATCCCATCCTCATTGGGAGAATGGGAAAAGCCACCGATAAACATCAGGCCCGTCCTCTCTTCCAATGGCTGTTCCAGCCTTTCGACCGTATGGATATTTGAAATCACGGAAACCTTTCCTGCCAGCCCTTCTTTTTCCAGGACTTCCTTTTCAACATCGCTTACCACCAGCACATCATCAGCCTGGTGGGCCAGGAAAAGTTCCATATCCTTAAAATTACCCGCCGGAGCTGTCCCCTCTATTTTCGCCTGTCTTTCCTCCCTGAGAAAATGAAGATCAACGGTATCATATATAACTCTTGCCGCAGTTAACTTTCTGGCAAAATAAATAAAATTCACGGCCACATGGGGACGGGACAGAATAATGGTATCAATATAGCGGCCGTACTGCTCAAGGTAATCGGCAAAATCAACATCACCATACATGGTTTCTATCCCCAGCTTCTGCAATGAGCGGGAATAACGTCCATCATAGGCCCTGTTTTCAGGCCAGAATATCACTTTGCAGCCCAACTCCGTTAACAGCCGCATCAGGGTAAACATTCGCAGGGAACCGGAATCCTTATCAAAGGTCGGAGCGTAATGATCGACAACCAGAACTTTGCGGCCGGGATTTCTTTCTCTGGCAAGATAAAGAAACTCCGGGCCGCTGAAATGCTCGGCCTGGAGAACCTTGCCCCACTTGTCCAGAAATTTTTCATGGTTTATCTGCTGGAATCTTTTATAGCCCGTGTTCAAATCAGTTCCGGCCGAGGCTCCCTCAAAATGGATAATCCGGGCCTCGGGCTGATAGATGACCTTATACCCCTTGTGGCGGGCCGCGAAACATAAATCAGTATCCTCATAATAGGCTGGAGCATACCTTGAATCGAAACCGCCCAGTTCCTTCCAGAGCGCTGTCCTGATCAGCAGGCAGGCCCCGGAGCAATAATCAACCTCTTTCAGATAATTATACTGGGGCAGGTCAGGATTATCACCCTTGCCGTAATTCCAGCCGGTCGCGTCCTGCCAGATAATATTTCCAGCTTCCTGGAGTTTGCCGTCCGGATAAACAAGCCTGGCCCCGACCAGGCCTGTCCGCTCTTCAACAAGGGGCGCAACCATGGCCTCAAGCCAGCCCTCCGTGACCCTGGTGTCATTATTTAAAAAAAGAATATTTTTGCCGGTCGCCGCGGCGCCCCCCTGGTTACAGGCCTCGACAAATCCCTTGTTGTCAGCATTGCGGATAAGTTTTATTCCCGCCATATTATCAAGGATATGGGCTGTCTCCTGGCCAGAGGCGTTATCGATAACAACAACCTCAAAAGGAATCCGGGTCAGGGCAAGGATAGATTCGAGGCAATGAAAGGTCATTACCCCCTGGTTATAAACCGGAATAATTATACTGACTTCAATCTCCGGGAAAGAAGGAAACTCTAAAGGCCGCCATTCTTCCCGCGCGCCTTTATCACTGCCGGTCGCGGGTAGAGGCAGGCCCAGGTAACCGGCGCTTTTTCGAAAAAAAACCGTCGGCCCCTGACGGGCAAGGACAACAAGGCCGCCAATTCCCAGCTGGTAGGCCCGGCGTCTCCTGCTGTCAACGGGAACCCACCGATCCATCCAGCCCCGATAGCGATTAGCGCCCCGCCAGGTGAGAGAATTTTCCAACAGGCCAAGCCGTGCCCGCAACTCACCAAGCCGTGCCCGCAACTCACCGATTTCAGAAAGGAATCGGCCATTTTCCTGCTGCAGCCTTTCACTGGTCTGGCGGAAATGAACTACTTCAAGCTGCATTTTTTTTCGCTCTTTCTCCCTGGTCAGCAGCCTGGCCTCATACCCGGCACTGATATCTTCCTGATCCCGCTCAAGGCCGCTGATCTTTTTCTCGTATCCGGCCCGAATATCATCCTTATCGCGCTCAAGGCCGCTGATCTTTTTCTCATACCCGGCCCGAATATCATCCTTGTCCTGCTCAAGGCCGCTGATCTTTTTCTCATACCCGGCCCGAATATCATTTTTCTCCCTTTCCAGCCTGTCGGTTTCCCGCTTAAGCGCGGCGAGATATTCCTCTTCTCTTTTCTTTAATTCGGCATCAGCGCCCGCCTCAACAGCTCTCAAGGCGGCGATTTTCTCTTCCATGCCGCCAAGTTTCTCTTCAAGTTCCGCCCGCTGCTGTCTTTCCGCCTCAAGGGCATCATCAAGGCCTTTCCGCCAGCCATTCTCACTGGCCGGATAGGCTTTGACCACAAACTGATAAGTCTGGAACTCCGGGTTTACCTTTTCAAGATAGGCGGTAACATCCCGGGGATATTTGTCCCACGGGGTCTTCATTTCCGTATCACGGGGATGAATGATTACCCTCTCCAGCCGGGAAATAAAAAAACCCGCCTCATCGAGCAGGACGCTAAGATTATCCTTATCAAAAAAATGCAGATGCGTCCTGTCAAGCAGCCCCTCATCACGGTACTGCCATCTGCCGTCAAGAACCTCCAGGGCCAGGGAACCGTGCGCTCCATTGGGGATGGAAAGCAGCAGGAATCCATCATCAGCTAAAAGAGTACGTACCTTTGCCAGCATTTTAGCGGCATCCTTCATATGCTCCAGGACATCGGCCATAATAACGACATCAAACTTATCTATATTTAAAGCTGCCGCAAGGTTAAGGGTTTCAATATCACCGACAACCATTTCCCGGCAATAGGGCCTGGCCTTTTCCGCTGACTCGGAATCAATTTCAACACAATAGACATTACATCCCAGTTCCTCTTTCATGTAACGGGTCATATAGCCGGTCGCGCAGCCGATTTCAAGGACTGTCATCTCCCGGCCTGCCAGCTTCAACAGCTTCGCGTGCGAGCTGTTATCATTTGCAATGTCTATATTATAATCGTAAACCAATGTTCTTCCTTTGCGTCATGCCGGATAATGATAAACATTCGATAAACCCGTATGATACGATTTCATGCAGTTACCTGTAGGAGTCCAGCCCTCTGGACGATAATAGATGAGCCTGTTGATTTAGTCAGTTTTTTAGAAAAAGGTAAGCGTTCACCAGCACTTCATCTTCGCCCGTTTGGGCCTTCTCGAATAGTAGTCATACGTAAACTGGGCTGATGGCGGAAATATGCGGTGCCCTGTGAGCAGTTACAAATACTGAGATTTGCAATTATTAGGCGCTTACGACCATTGTCTAAACAATTTTTTGTTTTGATTTTTGGTAACTTCTCCATATGTGGTGGTGGCACCCAACCGTAGATCTGCTAAAATTTGGACAATTTATATCACGTCATTCCGGCATGTAGTTGGCCGGAATCTATAGATATTAAGCAGCTTTCTGGCTTCCGGCCAACTACATGCCGGAATGACGAAGTGAGTGTCCAATTCCCTGCTATTGAAAACTTTCTTTGAAATAAACAACTCGAAGGTCTCACTATGTTCGCTATCTGCATCTACTGTTAAGGGACTTATACCCGTCAAGCGAGTACTA
>JANTFJ010000018.1 GCA_024763495.1 Desulfobulbaceae bacterium
GGCACCGGTCTGATGACGAAAATCTACGGCACCCTGTAACCAGTTACAAATACTGAGATTTGCAATCATTAGGTGCTTACCCCATGAGTAGTTACAATAGAACAAGACAACCTAACCATTGGTAAAAATAATGAAACATATTGATATTGCCCTGATTAATCCCCTTGACCCGAGAGCGGAGGCAAGAGGGATTTACAAAACATCACGAATCCCTCTCGGTCTCATGTCTTTGGCTGCTTCGACAGGAAAAGCCGGTTTTGCCGCCGAGATTATAGATTCTCAAGCCCTGGAACACAACGCGGCTGAAAGCGCCCGGCTTGCCTTAGAGACCGGAGCGAACATTATTGGTATAACTTCCACGACCTGTTCCTTCAATCAAGCCCGTGATATAGCCAGTCAAATAAAAGCAGTCGACCCGGCAATTACTGTAATAATGGGCGGGCATCACGTAACCGCCTTGCCGGAACATTCTCTCCAAACCTGCCAAGCCGATATTGTGGTTATTGGTGAAGGTGAGGAAGTCCTGCCGGAATTAATCAAAAGAATTCAACGCCAAGAGAGATTGGATGATATAGGCGGTATTTGTTATCGAGATGGTGACAATATTAAAATTAATAAACAAATATTGTTCATTGCCAACTTGGATACTCTTCCCTTGCCAGACCGTAATCTAATTGATTACAAGCTTTATTCCGATGCTCCTCGCGGTATATATGAACCACAGGACGCACTTGAGGGTTCCAGAGGATGCGCTTACAAATGTGGCTTTTGTGTAGCGGGACGTAGAAGGCTTCGATTCAAATCGGTTGACCGAATGATCGAAGAAATAAAAATTATAAATTTCCAGCATCAGGTAAACAATATCATAATGATGGACGACACCTTTACCTTGGATCGGAAGCGTACCATTAATTTTTGTCAAAGAGTTATAGATGAAGGGCTTAAAATAAAATTTGCCTGCCAGACAAGATTTGACAAAGTTGACAAGGAAATACTCCACTGGTTAGAAAAGGCCGGCTGTACGGCAGCCTGTTTCGGGGTTGAGTCGGGCAACAAAGAAATAATAAAATCAATAGGTAAAAATCTCGATCTTGACGAGGTACTGTGCCGGGCTCCATTACTGAAAAATTTTTCTTTCAAAACCCGCTGTACCTTTATTTTAGGCTGGATAGACGAAACGTACAAACAGATGAGAGAAACAATTGATTTTGCCATAGCCATTGATGCCGATGAAACGGCATTCTGCGTGGCGACACCCTTTCCAGGATCCGCGATGTGGGACTACGCCATCGCAAAAAAAAGGCTTTCTCCTGACATTGATTTTGACCGCTTTATTTATTACCACAAAATAGGCTGCAACCTGTCAAAGGTCCCGGACCACAAGCTTTTAGATATTCAAAAAGATGCCTATAAAAGGTGCAAGTCAAAATCATACAACGAAACAATGACCTTTTCATTGAGCTAATACTGAGAATGGCCGATATGAACGAAATAAAAGCACTAAATAAGACACGATGAAAGTGGCGGTTACACAGCCCAATTTTATTCCCTGGTTGGGATATTTCGAGTTATTGGATTATGTTGACCTGTGGATTTGTTATGACAATGTCGTTTTTCCCAAAGGTTCCTATATCAATCGTAACAAAATAAAAATTAATAACGGTCATTGGAAATGGATAACAGTTCCTCTCCAACATTTTAAACTCAACACACCGATAAACAAGTTATCGCTGTCTAATACGGACTGGCCAGCCCAGATAAGCAGGCGCATAAGTAACAATTACCGGCAGGCCGAATATTTCCCCGCACTTATAGGGGAGATACAATCCTTATTGGTTCCGCGTAGTGATGAAAATAATCTTGCCCGCTACAATTTACGCATAATAAAAAATTTATGCGAGTGGATGAGTCTAAAATGTGATGTGATTACTGCATCTGAATATTTTGGTGAAATCAAAGGAACCGCCAACGCCAAAATGCTGTTTATGTTAAAAGAAATAGGAGCAAGCAAATACTATAATTTTGCCAACGGCATTAATGCCAATTTATATAGAATTGAAGATTTTAAAAAAAACAACATAGAGCTGTATAAACAGGACTACAACCATCCAAGTTATCCCCAGACCGGCGAGAAAGGTAGTTCCTTTATGTCCCATTTAAGTATAATTGACCTTCTTTTCAACGATGCCTCCCCTCTTGAACGTATAAGAGAGGGAAGACGTTGGATAACAATTAAATCCGAATTAGGCTGAATATTTCATATGAATAAAGAAAACTGGGTACTGAGAAAAATCAAGTGTCCTTTATGCCGTTCATCAAAGTTTACTAATTAAACAATGTCCATCCGTTTGGCGCTTAAAATAGGACTGTTCCTGCCATCATCGACTCCATTCTACAGGTCTGTATTCACCGGCATGAGCGCGGGATTCAAACAACTTGGCCATGTGGTATCAGGTGGTACAGAGTTGCTGACCTATCCAGAACTTTTAGAGTTCTGTAAAAGTTTTAAACCTGATGTAGTTTTTGAAATGAACCGGAGTAAAAGCCAAATTCCGGAACTGCCGGCCTCAGTCAAACATATTGCCTGGATAGTGGATTTTATGGGCAGAGATATTAATGATTTTCAGGAAAGTGAGATCATTTATCTTTTCAGCTATAATGGCTGGTCTGAGACATATACAAATAACTCAAATTCTCTTGTTGACTGGCTCCCCCCAGGCTTTAACCCCAGAGACTATTACGATTCAAATCTCAAAAAATTAACTGATTTTTCATTTGTTGGCCATATACCATTACCATGGAATAAATCAGAGCTGGAACGAATTGTTTTCTCATGGCCGGGCGGAGAGATTACCTTTGAAGATTTTTTTAAATATTATAGTCAGAGATGGCACCCGCAAGTTAAAGACTCATTTTTATTTGCCGCCCAAATTATTAAAGACATTTCCGGAGGTGAACTAACGCTGCCGGCCGGCTCACTTCGCTATGATGTTGCCTGCCGGGCCAGCCGAACAGTACAACGGTGCCGCTTGGTTAACATGATGAAAGGCGTATCCAAAAACATAAAGCTCTACGGCCCGCCAAATTGGCGGGCCTGGCCTGAATACGCGCGCTATTATCAAAAATTTTTAACAGAACCATCTGAAATACGCACGGTTTACCAAACTACCAAAATAAATTTTCACGAGGGAGTCGGCCCCCATTTCCGGCTTTTCGACTGCATGGCCGCCGGAGGGCTTATATTCTGCGCCAACGGCCCGGACAGAGACGCGTACGGAGAACTTAATTGTCTATTCGAACCCCAAAAACACTATATTTCTTTCGGCGAAAATAATTTTGCGGAACTCACGGAATTTTATTTGGACAACGGTAAAATCAGGCAAGAGATTAGCCATAACGCGTCTGCATTAGT
Source organism: Desulfobulbaceae bacterium (assembly GCA_024763495.1). GTDB lineage: Bacteria > Desulfobacterota > Desulfobulbia > Desulfobulbales > SURF-16 > JANTFJ01. Next base: position 3,413 of record JANTFJ010000018.1, read on the forward strand.
ACATGAAAAACACACCTGGCGGCACCGTGCTGAGAAGATATGCCAAGATTTCTATAAATTATAAAATTCAATCCGTCCCATGCAATCCGACTACCAGATTTTTTTAAACAAAATAGCCGACAGCTACCAGGATCTTCATAGTCTTCTCAATGATATGGAATTGAGCCAACTTAGAGCGGAATTTTATCGGGCGGGCTGGTCTAATACCAAAAAGCAGTTTAAATTTGAGAAGCCCCCAGATCAGATCAAGACCGTCTTAGGGATCTCCTGCCACTTCCATAATTCAGCAGCGGCTATAGTAATAAACGGTAGAACCATTGCTGCCGTTGAAGAGGAGCGTTTAAGCAGAATAAAAAACGATAGCTCATTTCCGAGAAAGGCAATATCCTATTGTTTAAAGGCGGCTGATATAAAAATTACTGATATTGACGTTGTCGTTTTTTACGAAGATTTATGCCAGAAAATGGATCGCATGCTGTCGGCAATATTGGCATCCTGGCCCTGTTCTGAGAAAATCTTTGAATTATACATAAACAACAATTTCTTCAATCTCTTAGAATTACCGCAACAACTTTCCCAAATAGGTTACAATGGGCCAATAGATTATCTTGAACACCATGTCTCGCACGGGGCTGGCAGTTTTTATACTTCTCCATTTTCCAGCGCAACTATTGTTACGGTTGATGGCGTGGGTGAATGGGCTGTTACCTCCATCAGCGCAGCAGACAACAATAAATTTACCCCCTTAATTAATTTAACCTATCCCCACTCAATCGGCCTGTTTTACAGCGCCATAACCTCATTTCTCGGTTTTTCGGTAAATGAAGGAGAGTACAAGGTAATGGGACTGGCAAGTTATGGTAAACCCACATTTAAAGATAAGTTAAAAGAGATAGTCTCGATTTCAGACGACGCGGTGTTAGAACTTGACATGGATTTTTTTTGTTTTGAACGCAATTCAGATTCCATGTACACTAATAAATTAAAGAAATTACTGGGGCCGGACAGAATAACACCCCCACCCTACGGTGCCACCCGGTTACTTTCCGGATCAGGACTTACCAAGAACCATATTAATATAGCCTCTTCCGCCCAGGCCATTCTGGAAGAGTATATACAAAAGCTGTTATTTAAGGCCTATGATACCCAACCATCAGCAAATCTCTGTATGACAGGTGGCGTTGCCTTGAACGGTCGTGCGGTTTACAAGGCGTTTAAGTCTTCTCCTTTCAAAAATATATTCATCCCGCCCGGTGCCGGAGACGCGGGATGCGCTGTCGGGGCCGCCCTCTTTCGGTATTGGCATGACCGCCAACAACCACAGAACACACTCAAGACAACACCGTCCTTTACAGCGGCGCGGCACCAGGTTGAATACGTAGAAAACGAATCATCCCTGGCGGATTTTTCCCCATACCTTGGACCGGAATATAGCGATGATGAAATTATATCCGTTCTAAACAGGTACAATCTGATTGCCCGTAAATTCACTAAATCCGAATTAATAGCAGAAACAGTTAGATTGATAGGTAATGATAAGATCGTAGGTTGGTTTCAGGGCAGGGTTGAATTTGGCCCCAGGGCGTTAGGAAACCGCAGCATTCTCGCCAATCCATGTTCAAAGAATATAACGAACAGGATTAACAAACTTATAAAAATGAGAGAAAGTTTTCGGCCGTTTGCTCCCGCAGTTATGGAAGATTACGCAGCCCAATATTTTACGATCAACAAAAGCCCGTACATGCTCTTTGTCTGTGATGTTAAAAAAGAACAACAGGATAAAATCCCCGCTGTAACCCATATCGATAAAACAGCACGGCCCCAGACCGTGACCCGTTCAAGTAACCCGCTTTTATACCGGCTGTTGAACGAACTGTCCGGGGAATACGGCATACCCGTTGTTTTAAACACCTCATTTAACGTAAACGGTGAGCCTATTGTCTGTTCGCCGGAGGATGCCGTAAAAACCTTTTTGTATGCCAGACTTGATTATTTGGTTATAGGATCTTTTATCATAGAGAGGATATTCTAATGTCAGGAAAGACACAATTTGTAAAATATTTTTTAAATTACTGCACATCCCGGCAATCAAATTGGCAAATTAAAATATTGTCCAGCATATTAGAGTTGCAAGAGGAAAATCTGAAATATATAAATAAGGAGGAAACGCCCTCCAAAAAATATCCAATTGTCTATAATACCTATCCCCATTAACCAAATATTAGAGCGAACCATCAAGAGTCGGCGTTTACATAAAACATGATTACCAACCATCTTTTTTCACCCCGCGAGAAAGGCTACTCGCTCAGCAAACTAAAAAGCTCCACGCGAATAGTCATGCTGGGTGATTCCTTTACCTATGGTTACCGTCTGCCATACAGGGATACACTCCCCAAGCAATTAGAAAAAATTCTCAACGACAAGTTAGATAACCATTTCTGGGAAGTGATTGGTATTACAAGAGGCTCACTAAGTTTTCTGGACTACCTGTCCCTTTATAAATCATTCGCCCAGGGCCTGGAGGCGGATCTGGTCGTCATTGTTCTTTGTCGTAATGACTGTAGTTTTGACGATGACCCTTTGCCTGAGGAGATTGTTGACTGGGACCAGCGCTCACTAAAGTTCTTCGATAAATATCTGAATGAATTATGTGCCGCCATCAGAACCAACGGCGCCGAGCCGCTGCTCCTCTATTATCACACTATCACCGGTGAGCCACCATGGTTTGGAGTTGATAACTTACCTGATATCTTAAACCAGATTTGTAAAAAACATGACTGCGCCTTTTTCAATACCGGTATGTTTTTTAAAAATTATTCATATAAGGTTGTCTGGGTGGCAGAGAATGACTGGCACCCAAGCGCCTTTGCCCACCGTATAACAGCAGTTGAATTCGTTAGACTAATTGAAAAAGGCTACATTTTTAAGAAAAGGCCCAAATTACTTCATTGGAATAAACTTGTAAAAGATCTGGCTGCCAAGGCAGCTCAACCGGGAGTCTCTATCCAATGGTCACTAAGCAAATTTTACTCTTTGGCCAAAGCCCTAAAAAAACATAATAAATATCTGCGCATTAAAGACAGCACCTTAACAGAGCTAAAAGAATATTTACTAAAATCAAGGGCCGTTTCAGGGCTAACTGTGGGAATAAATGGTCTAAACGCGGCAAGAGGCCAGAAAGTGATAGATCATATCCATCGTATAGGCAAGGATATAGAGAGTCTCAAGGCCGCAATAGCTAATAATGACGACTTCTATCTACACAAATACATCAATATTAAGCAAATATCCGGTAAAGAGAATACTGTTAAACCACTCCATACAATTATCCAAAAAATCCGGCAACAGATTCATCCTGTTTTTATTCCTGAACTATCTATCGATACCATAGAAGCAATTAATGAATATAGTATTCCGTTTCATCATGGAGCAAATGATAATATCCGCGAAATTAACAATTTCATAGACTTTTGCCAGAGCCTGCTGGCTTCATTCATTAGACAGGCTGATTTGGTTTTCAATATCACCCCCAAATGCCGCACAAAAGCTACCCGTCGAGCCCATGCCGCTATCTACGGCCAAATGTTAGCCTCTCTCGCGGCCTTTATCCAAAACTATCTCAGAGACAGTTCATTATTGTTGTTTATGGAGCAAGGGGATATAGAAACCAATTTGCCGGAAGAGGATCTTTATCACAATTGGCAGGGACTACAGCTTTTTGGCACAATAAGCGGTCATAAATGGAACGAGGCCGTAAAGAATGCCCTTCCTGCTCCATTATGGGGTCATATCAACCAGGGGCTTCATGCTTTCAACTGTAACGGACGAGCCAATGGTGATATTCATGTCGTAACAGACAATAAGCCAGACGGTAAACAGAACAAAATAATACCTGTTCATATCACTAACCCCTTTCTAAAAAGACAATTTACCTCTTTGATTGGCTTGATGGGAGGACGCACAAAATATAGCGAGGTTGACAAACAAACTAATGATAACTTCAGGTTATTTATTACTGACTGCCAGACAATCGAACAAAGGAGTCTGCCCCTTGATTCACTCCCCAGCCATGTTGCTGTAATAACAAGTAGATTAGACCTGTTCTATGTCTTAGATGGCAATTTCAACGATTTAATACAGGCACGTATTGCCGCCCCTTATTTCAAAACGACCTCCAATAATTCAAAGACAAACACACTTATCAGAGCATTAACCATCGCGGGTGGAAAAAGGCCGTTGGGCTTAATGGATAATGGCACTAATCTGCTTTCTGCGTATCTTCAACTTCTAAGCCACGGTATAACTTGTGATTTTTTTATTGGCACCAAACACGGTAATTTTCTACACAAAGAAATGCTGACCTGCCAGGAGGCATCTACGCTGAAACATAAACCCTATATTTTAATACCGGAGGGACCACAGCAGATTTCAGGTATAGCGAGCATTTGGCGCAGACAACTACTGGAAAATGGCTTTCAGGAAAAAGATTTCACCAAAACAGAGTATTTTATAAGAAGGATTTATCGTTCCGGTTCAGACGTTATAACACCAGAACCTGTCGTAACAGCCCATCCAATAACATGGCTTAACGGTTACATAAACAATACTTTTTTGATCGCGGATTCAAAAGATAACGGCTGGACATTAACCATGAGAAGGGAAGCGTGGTAAATCAGAAATTATAATAGATATCGGGATCAAAGAAACATCTGAAAATGAAAAATTTTTTTGTACCCCAAATTTATAAGCATTTTATAGCATTCATAATATGGCATATCAAGATAGTTATATCCCAGTAAAACAATACTGTCCCGCTTTATGTTGGTTTCATCTTTGATAATGGATTCCAACGTCACCCGACTGGTCGGTTCAATACCACGCAATTCAAGCTCACACCATACCGCATCGGAAAAATATAACGATTTTTTATTGTAAATAAAAACAGATTTCCTGTTTAATTCTGCCGGTGTTGGTATCTTCAGCAAAGAATTGAAGTTGCATTCCCCCTGCCCAAATAATACGGCAAGAGAGTGATGAAACCATTTAGTCAAGAATAAATCATTTTGAGCAGCTGATTTTATGTACACCTTATATGAATACCAAGTATTACACGGCAAAACAGAAAGAACTTCAACAAAAAACCTGTATTTTTGTATGAATCCCATAGATGCCGCTATAACAAAATTCCTTAGATACCACCCCTGTATACGACTTGGCATTATAGGCTGCAAGAAAAAATATTGCGCCATAGTCTGCAACAATGCGGCACACCTTTTAAAAAACGGACTACTCCCCTGCAACCTGTTTTTCAAATTACGAAAAATAGCCTTAGAAAAACCATGAAATGAAGAAACAACATGCAGTAGACCGTCATCAGTAAGAAATTTTTTAAACTCACCCATCATTTCAGCCAAAGGCATGTCAATATGTGGAATGACACCTGAAGCAATAAAATAATCTATAGTTTTATAGGGTACATACTTGTGAAGATATTCAAGATCGCATTGCAAAAAAACTATATTCCCCGGAATGTTATTTGTAAAATTATGTTTAATTTGCTCTATCCCGCGAGATGGTTCCACAACAATATAACGTTTTGCTTTTTGTAATATTTTCATTTTGTAAAGCGGAATGGTAAGCCGTCCACAACCTGCCCCTAATTCCAGGACTGTTTTTCCGGTGAAGTCAGTATCCGTAGTGAAACCAATACTGCCAAGATACCTTCCATTGGTAAAAATATCATTTTTTTCAAAAGATAAAAAACTTCGTCTCGTAAAATATCTGGAGTAAAACCCCCTCTGTAAAATTGTTTTTTGCATTCAAACAGTTTCCGTTTATTCAGTTTAAAAAAATCAGTTCTATACCAATCCAGGTATTCCTAGTGCCTGATAGGTAAACCCTTTTCTAAAAGAACAAACATTCATAATCATTTCACGATAATCAGGCATATAGTTTCTCAATTTATAAGGCAATTGTGCTACCTCTCCGTCGGAAAATAATATACCTATACCGTACTCGGTGACAAGCTCGGCCATAGATTTATTTTTCTCATTTACAAGTATCGGCAAACCAGCTTCCATGTAAAAAGCGAACTTACTTGGTATCGCGTACTTTATAAGCCTTAGATCTATAATCGAGTCAGAAAACATAAAAAAGCCATAATGATAATTACGTAAGAGGTGAGGCGATAACGCGCCGCCTTTAATCAGATTAAAGTAAGGGTTAAATTGCGATTCGTATAAGATATCAAGATATTGTTTCTTTTCCCTAAGTATCTTTTCATAAACACCCTCCGAAACAATGTAGTCAATTTGCAATTCCTTTGACAACAATCTGGTATCACTAAAAATGGTTCTGGTGGGAAACATATCCTCCGGGAAACAGGTTGGAGGCAGCGAGGTAGCCCAAACCAAGGAAATAATATCCGTCGAATTATCTACAGGCTCACAGAAACTGCTCTCATCGCATAATTCCGGCAAAAAAATAAATTTTTGAGGGTTGCAAATATATTCTTCCGCCCATTTATTGGTTTCCTCTGCGGTATAATGGGAAAATATGACCTCCGCTCTGCGAAAAATATAATCAATTCCCGCAAAGTCATGACAGGACAATTCCCCAAATAGGAAACGATATCTCTCCTGATCACAAAAATTCCAGTCTTTAATATTGATAATTGTATCTGAATATGTTTTGACCAGAAAGGCACCAAATATATAGGCATGCATCCAGCCACGATAGAAAATCCTGGATCTTTTAATAGTGGAAAGTAAGTCAAAGAATTCGGTAACTGTCCTTGGGGTATATACTCGAGTGAACAAATTGTAAAATTTTGCAGAAGGCGGCTCAAAAGACAGGATAGCGGTCTTAATATTGTTTTTCTTTAAATAGGCGGCGATTCTGAAAATGGAAAAATCAAAATTTTTAAGCGTTCCATTGGGAGGGATAAAAAGTATTCCCCCCTCATCTGAAGAAAAGTTATGTGCTTCAAAATTATATTTTTCTGATTTATTCTGCTCATCTAAGACCTGAAAACGATTATATCCTGTATAAAACATGGTTATAGCCGCCTCTAACAGGCCTTGAGCGGAATGATTTGTAATGGCAGGAAATTCTTTTCTAATAGTCATAATAGTAATTGGCTGATATTCAATCTGAATGCTATATTACACGGCAACGGCTTAAAATAGTACAAATCTTTCAGGAGAACTCAAAGTGCCTCCATTAATTTTAGACAGTCACAAATTAACCTGGCATCAGAGACGTCTCGCCTCATGGCTTGCCGGAGAGCGTATTGCTCCCATTACCATAGACTGCGCCCTCACCCAGGCCTGCACCTACAATTGCGTTTACTGCTACGGCAAGTTGCAATATAACGAGGGCCGCGCCCTGTCCCGCCTGGTTATATTCCGTTTCCTTGACGACTGCGCCGATATAGGAGTTAAGGCGGTGAGCTTTGTCAGCGACGGCGAATCCACCTGTTCACCCCACCTTTATGATGCCATTTTACGGGGCAGAGCGAACGGCCTTGATATGGCTCTCGGCACCAATGGTTTTTTATTGAGTGACGAGCGGCTGCCGGATATACTGCCCGCCTTGACCTACCTGCGCTTCAATATAACCGCCGCCGACCCGGATAGATACGCCGAGATTCATGGCTGCAAAGTGGAGTGTTTTCACAAGGTTGTTAATACAATCCGTCAAGCTGTTGCCATAAAAAAGCAGCAACACTTGGATGTTACAATCGGACTGCAAATGGTATTAATGCCGCATTTTCATGATCAAATTCTCCCTCTGGCCCATTTAAGCCGGGAACTGGGGGTTGATTATCTGGTCATAAAACATTGCAGCGATGATGAGAGCGGCAGCCTGGGGGTGGATTATGAGGCCTACGGGCATTGCACCGGCTTACTAAAAGAGGCGGAGGAATTATCTGCCCAAGACTATCAGGTACAGGCCAAGTGGTCAAAGATATTAAGCGGCGGCAAGCGCTGCTACTCCCGCTGTTACGGCCCGCCCTTTATCCTCCAGATGTCCGGTACCGGTCTCGTCGCCCCCTGCGGCATGCTCTTTAATGATAAATACAAAAAATATCATATCGGCAATATTAGCGAAAAGTCCTTTAAGGAAATATGGCAAAGTGACCGATATTGGGAGGTAATGGATTTAATCGCCTCTGAGAATTTTGACGCCCAAACCATGTGCGGCACCCTGTGCCTGCAGCATAAGGTAAATGAATACCTCTTTGAGGTCAAAGAACTAGACAAGGCCCTGGCAAAGCCCTCAGGCCCCGCGCCCCAACATATTAATTTTATATGACTTCACCGGAACCCGACTCTAACACGAAGCTAACTCTTTTGCGCCAGATGCTTCGCATCCGCCATTTTGAGAATAAGATAGCGGAGCTCTACCCGGAGCAAGAGATCCGCACCCCCGTCCACCTATGCGTGGGGCAGGAGGCCATAGCGGCTGGTGTCTGCGCCCATCTCCGTCACCCTGACCTTATTTTCAGCACCCACCGCAACCACGGTCATTGCCTGGCTAAGGGCATGGATATAAAAAAAATGTTAGCGGAATTCTACAGCAAAAAAACCGGCTGTTGCGGTGGCAATGGCGGTTCCATGCATCCATGCGACCCGGAACATGGTATACTGGGAACCTCAGCCATCGTGGGCGGCGGAATTCCAATGGCGGTGGGGGCCGCTTGGGCCGAACAAATGCGGGGGAAAGACAATATCGCAGTAACCTTTTTTGGTGACGGCGCCACCGAGGAGGGTACCTTTCACGAATCCTTAAATTTCGCGGCTCTTAAGAACATTCCGGTAATTTTCATCTGTGAAAACAATCTCTACGCCACGGCCTCTCCCATTACCCATCGCCAACCCGCTGCCGGCTCCATCGCGGCCAAGGCCAAGGGCTATGGACTGCCGGGTCTGTCAATTGACGGCAATGATGTCACGGCCGTTTATCGGGCGACTGCCGAGGCCGTAAATAGAGCCCGCCAGGGTGCGGGCCCTACCCTGATTGAGGCTTTAACCTTTCGCTGGTTTGCCCATGTTGGTCCCGTGGATGACACTGAGAGCGGCCATCGGTCGGCGGCTGAACTGGCAAGCTGGAAAGAGAGATGCCCTATTCAGCGGTTTCGGAAATACCTACTCTCCGAGGAGTTATTAAAGATGACGGATGAAGAGCGGTGGTATAAAGATTTTGACCGCGATTTTGCCGAGGCCCTCCTCTTTGCCAAAGAGAGCGAGCCGCCCGGCGAAGCACTATTAACCACCCACGTCTTTGCCTGACCTATACCCTTGGACAACCATTTCAATAAATAACAATTCCCCCGCCGCTGATTATCGACCGGGGATAAGGGAATTATTATATCGTCAGGCGATTCATGAGGCCCAGAGACAGCTGTCAGATAATGATAATCGGGCACGGAACTTATCCCCGTCAGGCGAGGACTGGAAAGAGTGCCGTTTTAAAAAATTTTTCGTCAGTGGAATACGCAGATTCGGCGGGTAATGTTTGGGGATGCAGCATGTATCTTAACGATGAACGCTTTCTGTATGGCAATATCAATGACAACACCTTTCAGGAAATATGGGTGGGGAAACAACGCCAGGTGTCAATGACGTGGGTAGAGAACAGCCTTGACGCCAATTCTTGCCGCATAAACTGCCGAATGGAAAAGAAGATAAACCGGTATCTTTGGGATTTAAAAAATCCACCTCGACACGTTAATTTTATCTGAACATGGACAACGGATACTGTCAGGTGGAGACAGAATAAGGCCGCTGCGCCGGTCTGCGGTCATTCCCACTTGACCTCCGATTGACCAACTTGATGATATTGAAGAAGCAGATCCTGTTCCTATTGAAGTGAGGTATATTGCGTAATGTACATACCACTTTCCGTTGTGAGTAAAACTGCTGTAATGGCCAATCTCTCCCAGGAATCTCTTGATCCAAGGTATTTATATCCTTTCTTCGTGGCGAGTGGCTTGATCATCCAGCATGATTGCTGGGAAAAAAGAGAGACAAGGTGTTCTTGCGGCTTGGCGGTCTTCTGATAAAGTATCGCACGAGGGGTTAGTTCAGATTTTCCGCAAAATTATCTCTATGCCGCATTCGGCAACCGGGGTACGGGTCTGGTCAATTTGTTCCTTCACCCAGTCATTGCGGAAAAAATCACGCAATAGTTCCAGCTTTTCTATTTCCACCAGAGAAACAAATTCCTGGAGTAATTCCACAACATTGATAGATACGGGGGACCAACTTGTTTCTTTCAGAATGGTAAATGTCCATTTATGATCCGGATTAAACTTGCTCGGCCAGTTTCCCAATTCATAAAGATCTTCATCCGGTACCGTGATAATGATGAATCCTCCTGGCCTGACAATTCTGATCCAGTTTTGCAGGGCCTGCCGGACATCAACCATATGCTCCAGACAATGGCTGGCATGGAGAAAGTCATATTGATCATTATTAACCCCTTCCATAAACTGAGCGTCACCATCCTCTATATCCCATGTTCGGCAGCCTGTCATTTGAGAAAAAAATCCGGCATATTGCCCCAGAGGATCAGGTTTTCCGCCAACATCAATTCCATTGCCGACAAAATAACGATTATGAAAAGCGCCAATAGACATACGCCTTTTAGCGGCCTTACTTTGTTCCCACATTATTATTTCTCCAATACATTATTTTTCAATAACCTTCTTCAGCAAATTCAGCACATCCTTTACCTTGAGGTTTTCCCAGCACGGTGCCGGTGGAGAAGAAAATTTAGGCAGAGCCATGGCCCTGATCTCCTTCAGGTATTTATCTGCACCTCCGGCAGACTCTCTTTGGTTAATTTCGGCAATTACTTCGTCAAGAAGTCTTTCTTTGTCAATGGCCTCATCACAGGCATGACCAAACTCCAGCCGCAGCGGTCTGCCAGACTTAAGTTTTCCTTCAACAAAAGAGGTGATTTTAGATAAACCACAAGGCGCCCGGCATTGCCTTCCCTGATAATTAATCTGTAAAGCCAGCACAGAAGAACTGTACCTGACCCGAAAGTCATGATTTATACTGTTAAAAATAGCTACAGTAGGCTTGGCCAGTGCGCCGCCGATATGTATGGCGGAAGTATCAACACTGACAATGGCATCCATCTCCCTGACCAGAAGCATGTAGCGCAGATAATCAGTAGATTGGGCGGAAAGGTCAATGACCGTGCTTGAGAGTACATTTTTGATTATAAATTCATCAGCATCATCAACAGAATTCATTAGAATAACAGGCTGGTAATTATCATCTGACAGAGCCTCACATATTGCCGCAGCCTTACTGTCCGGCATTGTCCTGGCATAAGCGCTGCGAAAAATCACGGCAACCAGTGGCCTGCCTGCTGCTTGACTGCGTGCTTTGCTAACGGCCTGCGTAAGCTCAGGCGGAGCATTTGCAGACAACATTAAAAAGGGACTTTTTTCACTGGCTGGTATTGATTCCGGGGTAATGCCCATCCTGTCCAGGGCAAAATCAGTCATGTGGGATGTTTTAAAAAC
>JANTFJ010000019.1 GCA_024763495.1 Desulfobulbaceae bacterium
CTTACCTCCGGCTAAAGACATGCCGGAATGACGAGCGAGTTTTATTGGTGATGTTATATGACTTCAAATACTTATCTCAAGTCAGAAAGTTGAGTATTAATTGTTTGTTGTCCCGGCCCCGACTTTGATGGCTCCAAGAACAGGAAAAAATAAAGCAAAAGCGGCAATCAATACGCTCCAACATGGATAATAGGAGGCCAGGACTGCCAATGGCAGCGCCCAGATCATGTTAAGAAAAAAAAACAGCATACTGACCTTGACATGGGACTGCCGGCGCCTGGCAAGAATCTGATAGGCATGGCTGCGATGGGCCTCATAAAATTTTTCCCCAAGCAGCACTCTGCGAACCAGGGTAACGGTTGCATCAGCAACAAAAAAAGACAGCAGGATCAACCAGGACCAGAGGTTTATAGCTCCGGTTGCTGAGGTAATCAGGGCAAGGACACCAAGACAGAATCCCAGGAATCCACTACAGGCATCCCCCATGAAGATTTTGGCCGGGGGCCAGTTCCAGATTAAAAATCCGAGAGTTGCGGCGGCCAGGAATAAAAGTAAAAAAATATGGCCATAATTCCCGTTATGCAACCAGATGATAAAGGCGGCTCCCCCGGCAACGCTGATGGTTTCCAGACCGGCTATAGCATCAATACCGTCCATAAAATTATAAAGATTCAAGAGCCAGACAAGCCCGATAACCGCCAACACGAATATTGGAAGGCTAAAAACAATATCCAGGGGAAATAACAATACATTGGGTGATTCAAGGACAAGAAACAAGAATGAGGCCGCAGCAATAAGGTGGACGGCAAACCTTATTCCGGCAGGGACGGAATGATGATCATCTATATAGCCGACCAGGGCTACCAGGCCACCGCAGGCAAAAAATATTGTGACAATAACGGGCTTGACATAGCCGGCTTGACAGAGAAAAAAAGTAGAGGCCAGAAAAGTTGCCACCACGGCCACCCCACCACCGCGAGGAATCGCTACTTCATGGGCTGAACGGTCATTGGGATGATCCAGAAGTTTTACACGCAGGGCATATTGTCGAAAAAAGCCGGTAAGTACGGCCGAAATCAAGACCGCAGCGGGAATTCCCAGCCACAGCACTGCTAAACCTGTCATTTCACTTACCTCAGGGAGCACTCAAAAACAACTTCGCATTCTAATTTATCGGAGTTTACACCCATAACTGTAAGAGGTTCAGGAACGCCGCCATGTTCGTGCTTCACGCCCAGTGATAATACATTGGTATATCACAGGGTTGTGAAGCGCATGCAGGGTGGTGTTCATGGCGCGCTTACCACCTGCCTGTTTGCGACAGGAAACAATAATACTACAGCATGAGCGGCAATTCCTTCTTCGCGACCGCTGAACCCCATTTTTTCAGTGGTTGTGGCCTTAAGGTTTATAGCCTCAGGACTGACCCGGCAGGCCTGGGCCAGTTTGTTCACCATTTGCGAAAAATAAGGAGAAAGCCTGGGCTGCTGGGCAATAATGGTAATATCGGCATTACCCAGAAAAAAAAACTGCTCATCGGCCAGCTCAATAACCTGTTCCAGGAGGATCAGGCTGGATATGCCCTTGAAGCGGGCATCGCTGTCCGGAAAATGACGCCCTATATCACCCCTGCCAATTGCGCCGAGGATAGCGTCACAGAGGGCATGAGTCAAGACATCGGCATCAGAATGGCCGAGCAACCCTTGAGAATAAGGAACCGTGACGCCGCCCAGTATCAGCTTGCAGTCCGGGGCAAGTTGATGGGCATCGTATCCATGACCGATCCGGGGAAAATTATTCTTCATATAATAAGGCCCTTGCAATCAGCAGGTCGTCCGGCCTGGTGATCTTAATATTTTTTTCAGACCCGTTGACAATTTTTACCGGAACCTTGATATGTTCCAGAAAGGAGGCCTCATCAGTGCCGATAAAATTATCTTTTTCCGCTGCCGCAAAGGCCTCGCGTAACAGGGATAGCCGTGCAACCTGGGGAGTCTGGGCCAGTCTGACTTTTTGACGATCGATAGTATGGACAACAGTATCGGAATCGTCAATTTCCTTTATGGTATCTCCGGCGGGAATGGCGGTAAGGGCGGCGCCGTGTTCACGAGCAGCTTTAATGCAGGAGGTAATAAGTTGACAGGTAACAAATGGCCGGGCGCCATCGTGGACAACCACAAAATCAAAATCATCAGGAATCAGCGCCAGCCCGGCCTTGACCGAATCCTGGCGGAGCCTGCCGCCCGCCACCACATGCTTTACCTTGTCAATCTTATAATCCGATACGATTTTTTGAGTCAGCTCGATAAAATCAGGCGGTACAGCAACTATAATCAGGCAAATGGCTGGACAGTTCTGCATGGCCAGCATGGTATGGGCCAGAACAGGCCTGGAATTCAGTTTATAGAACTGTTTGGGAATATCCAGTCCCATCCGGCGGCCAATGCCGCCGGCAGGAATGACTGCTGCAGTTTTTGAAGGCATGATTAATGATTAATGAACTCCTGAATCCGTACCGGGAAACGATCAGATCACAGGTAAGCGAGGAACGAGACTCCGAATGAACAAATCTAAGGCCCTGGTAAACGATTACCTGAACTTCATAAACATTACCATGGAATTGTTGACAGAGCAACCAGGGGTAAAATCTTTATGCTTGACCCAACTCAGTAACCAGCCGATCAGGCAAGAAAAACAGTTTGTGTCAAAAATAAAGACTTGTCCCCAGGCCCGCCTTTTTGAGTGAACCCTCAGGGCCCGTTCAAAATGTGAATTTATTTATGAACGAGCCCTTAATCGCTTAGATATTCATGTATTTTACTGATAATCTGTTCCCGGTCGAGCTTGATCAGATATGCGTCAATTCCCGCCTCCCGCCCTCTCTGCTCCGCGGCTTCTCCCGCTACTGAGGTGACGGCAATAATCGGCATTTTCTGCCAGCGTTCATCAGACCGCACCTGCCGGGACAGCTCCAGTCCGTCCATGTTGGGCATTTCAATATCAGTAAGAATAAGATCAATATGATTTTCTTCAAGAACATGCAGGGCCTCGACACCGTCCTCAGCCTGGAAAGTCGCATAACCGGATTCGGTTATAAATTCAGTTAGCTGGTTCATAAAAAATTTTGAATCTTCAACGATCAGGATATTATAACCGTCATTATCAGTTCTTCCTGAATGTTCAGCGGTAAGAACAGCCCATTCCGGCATAACAGAAGTGACAACTCCATAAAGATCAACAAGCAGGGTTATCTTATCAGAAATAATCATCGAACCCAGAATACCAGGCTGACGGTGGGAGATATCGTCAACTTTTTCCGTAGTGTCAAGAATGTCAACAATGTCCGACACCAGAACACCGACTTCCTTGCCGCCAATGGGAAAGACCACAACGTAACAATTAGCATCTTCATGCCTTCCGACGTTTGCCACTTCATCTAAGCTGAACAGGGGAAGACTGCCGCCCCGGTATTGGATATTACGACGGCCCCCGGTGATTTCAACATCAGTTGTTTTAATTTTTTCAATCCTGGAAACCAGGCCCAGGGGAATCGCCATCTGTTCTTCCGGGGTGTTCAGAACTATAAGTAGAGACTGAGAGTCTTCACCCCCCTGTTCCATGCTTTCCTGGAGATGTTTTCGGGTCTTGATATTTTCAGCCACTGTTGACAAATTCATAATATTTGACAGGCCGACGACATCTAAAATAACAGCGATTCTGCCATCTCCCTGAATGGTGGCCCCGGCATAGGCTTTGCAATCCCGAAGATGTCCGCCTAATGGTTTAACTACGATTTCTTCTGAATCCAGTAAAGAATCGACAATCAAACCATAATGAAAATCTCCGGCAGAAAGGACAACAACATTATACGCGCTGGCCGGACTTTTTCGCCGGTCGTTACAGTTTCGTCGTTCATTCAGATCTTCCGTATTTTCTCCGCTTTCCCTGTCCGCTTCCAGAGGAGTATCCCAGTCCCGAATTATTCCCCGCCGGTCTTCTATGTTCAATCGTCTATCCGCAGTCTCCTCTTCCGTCTCCGGGTCAACATATGTTTTTTTTATTTTCAGGGCATCGCTAAGCCTTACCAGGGGCAACAGATCTCCCCGCAATCGCATAACCAGGGCTGAACCTATTTTTTCAATCCGTTCTTTGACCTGTGCTGCCGGTATCCTGACAAGCTCAACCAGATTTACCTGGGGAATAGCAAAACGATCACGTCCGGCAGTGATGATCTGGCTGGGGACAATAGCAAGGGTAAGGGGCAGTTTAATCGTTATTGTGGTTCCAGCTCCGGGGGCGGTATCAATATCAATAATTCCACCAAGTTCAGTCAGGTTAGTATGAACCACATCCATGCCCACCCCACGCCCGGAAACATCAGTTACCTGTTCAGCGGTAGAAAGGCCGGGCATAAAAATAAGTTTTGCCAGCTCTTTCTCATTCATGGACTCAAGCTGGCCCTGATCATATGTGCCGCCGGCCAGAGCTTTTTCTTTAAGCTTAACGGTATTAATTCCAGCCCCGTCATCTTCAATGGCAATTAAGACCTGACCACCTTCATGATAGGCGGAAAGCCGCAGCAGCCCTTCAGCGGCCTTGCCGTTTGTTGTTCTGGTTTCCGGCAGTTCAATACCATGATCCACCGAGTTTCGCACCAGGTGGGTAAGAGGGTCGCCAATGGCTTCGATAATTGTTTTATCAAGTTCAACTTCTTCACCCTCAATTATAAGATTTATTTGTTTATCCAATGATTTGGAAAGGTCTCGTACCACCCGTTTAAATTTATGAAATACATTGCCAATGGGCTGCATCCTGGTGGACATGATGGCTTCCTGAAGTTCGGAGGTCACCTGGTCAAGACGCTGGGAAACCGTATCAATCCCCTGCTGATTATCAGAAGTAACAGCCTGCACCAGCTGATTTCTGGTTAATACTAATTCTCCGGCCATGGTCATCAAATTATCAAGAATCTGAACATTAACCCGGATACTGCTTTCTTTAATCATTTTTTTGACTGGAGGCAGGCTGCTTTTTTTCTTTTTTACAGCAGCAACAGGCATAGATTCGGCAGGAGAATCCAGGGGTTCTGCCGTTGCTGCCTGACTCGGAGCAGTTTCGGTGTTGGACGGCGTTACACTTTGAACCGGCGTACTTTCCGCCCCGGTTTCGTAATCGGTCAATGCTGTCATGTCTACGGAAATCGGATAAACACACGATTCATCCAGGCCGATAAAACCGGTAAGGATATCCTTATCCATAATAGTAGCAAAGAGGGCATAAAAGGGGATATGCATATCTTCCTGATTATCTTCCAGACGGCCCACTTTCTCGGTATCAACTTTTGAATCAAAAAAATTGCCGGTCTGGATTAAATCATTAATTACATCCAGCGGGATCTTATCCTTTTTTTCGATATCTTTAATCATATCATACTCAAGGATATAAAGATTATTACCTCCTTTAAGATTCTGGGCCAGTTCAGTTTTATTTATTGTAAAAAGCTCCGGCCGATCAGGCGTACCTATCTTGATTATATCGGAGTCATTATCATCACCGGGAATCTTTTTCTCTGCGTTTGTCACGGAAGAGTCAGCCGCGTTCCGCAACGCGGCAATCTGCTCAGAGACATCTACCTCATTACTGTTTGTCGCATCGTTAATCAGGGAATTTAACAGATCAAAGGATTCAAGCAGGACGCTGATACGTTCAGGCGTAGGGACAAGTTCCTTATTACGCACCAGATTAAGGAGATTCTCTGCGGCATGGGCCACGTCCTTGACTTTTTCCAGACCAAGAAACCCGGCACCTCCTTTAATCGAATGAACGGCTCGAAAAACTTTATTGACCAGATCCTCATCAATGTTTTCCCCATCCTCTTCGATGGTAAGGAGATCGCTCTCAATGCCATCCATATGTTCCTTTGATTCTTCAATAAAAGCTAACAGGGTTTCTTCATCTTCTATCATTGCCATGGCTGTTTTCCTTGAAAAAGGGAGGAGCAGGTTGAACTGTTAAATAAATTTCCGGAATCCATTGATCGCTTACAGGGTAACCGTTCACCAGGGAGCAAATCATTGCAACATTTAAGTCTCTGTAATCGTTCACCGGGGCTGTTTTTTTCGGTAAACTCCATCCTGTAAGCGTTTACCAGTGCCTTATATTCGATTTGGCCCTGCGCCGCATACTGGTGCTATTCAAGCAGACTCAAATGGGCAAAGAGGTAAGCACCCTTAAAAACAGGGCATAAACTCCGACTCCGTGAGGTGCTGGTGAACGCTTATGGTATGCGCCTCCTGAGTGTTCTTTATTGAGCGCTGTCAGAGACAGTATCAAAATACCGATTATTCCTGTTTACAGATAAAGTGTATAATTTTTCTTTTTTTCAAGTCAAATGAAAAAAATCGGAAACGAGGCGGACATTCAGCGAAAGGGGACAAATCGGAAAAACTTTAAACCATGTTTTACGGTATTAAAAATTTTTCTACCTGCATCATCCCGTGTCCGGTCAATACAGCCCGGCGGCTCGAAGCGGAGACAGGAAGCAATTCTATATGGAGGCGGTCTGCGGGCATGAGAGAGCCAAGGCGGTCAGGCCATTCAATGACAGTCAGGCCATTACCATAGATATAATCCAGAAAACCCAGTTCTTCTATTTCACTTTCATCACCCAGCCGGTACAGGTCAAGATGATAAAGGGAGAATCGACCTGGATATTCATGCAGCAGGCTGAAGGTTGGACTGGTGATATAACATGACCCCGGCACATCCAGGCCCAGGCCGACAGCCTGGGTCAGGGTAGTTTTTCCTGCGCCCAGAGGGCCGCCAAGAGTAAAAATGTCCCCCGGTTCAGCCCGCTGTCCGAGACAACGGCCAAAACGGCTGGTGGCAGCCGGATCAGGTAATTCTATATGAGTGCCGGTCATTGTTTTTTATGACAGAAAAGGCAGCGGTACTTTGGCGGATGATCTGCAGGAAGAGCAACAACCTCGGGATTATGACAATCCGTACAATATTTTTCCGCTTCCTTTTTGCCCATGCTGAAAAATTTTTCATGATCAGAATCATGAGGCAGAGGAGCAGTCGTTTCCTCTGGTGCTTTCCATAAAAAAAGGAAAATAGCGCCACAGAAGATAATAAAAATCAAATTATACAATAATGTTTTTTTCTTGTTGGAAGAAGGATTCGTCATTATTTTGTTTGTTTTGGTTGGTTTTATCAGGACAATTAGTTAAATTGTAATCGTTCACCGAGGCTGATTTTTTTTTCGGTCAACTCCATCCTGTAAGCGTTTACCAGTGCCTTAGATTTGTTCATTCGGAGTCTCGTTCCTCGCTTACCTGTGCCTGTGCAGCATACTGGTGCTATTCAAGCAGGCTCAAATGGGCAAAGAGGTAAGCACCCTTAAAAACAGGGCATAAACTCCGACTCCGGTAAATATTCGGGTTGATGGGTAAAAGCTACCCTTCTCTACCCCTTTAAATGTTCGGATAGTGCCCCAGATTTGTTCGTTACTGTTGAAGCGCGTACAGGGTGGTGTTCATGGAGCGCTTACAGTTATGAACCCCTTAAAGTTATGGGGTTGTCGCCACCTGGGTGTACTTTCTCAGCCGGACTGATCGCGGACAGGTAAGCGAGCTTGCGAGACTAAGGAATTATTAATATACCTGATTAAATCAATTCAATCAATGTAACTACTCACCGGGTAAGCGGCCTTAATTGCGCTAAGGGCTCACTCAAAAACAAATGTAACTATTCAGGTAGGGGCGAAAAACTGCCCAAACCACCGACCTGTAACTGTTCAGAGGTAAGCGAACCAAGTGAGACTCCATGTGCTTTAGCTGTGCGTGATAAGGCTGGCACCCATACTACGGGCATAAACTTCGCATACTAATGCTATGTAAGACAGGCTGATCGCGTGCAGATGAAGTGCAGCTGAATAGTTACAAACAAATTAGTCGACTCAACTTTCTGACTTGTTGTTTTGTTAATGATTTCTATAAATTATACAATTTGCAGCATAGATATATCGTCATTCCGGCTAAAGACATGCCGGAATGACGAGCGAGTTTTATTGGTGATGTTATATGACTTCAAATATTTATCTCAAGTCAGAAAGTTGAGTTAGTAGAGATAAGGTCGGCGTAGCGTATCAGTCATACGTAAGCCGGACTGATCGCGGACAGGTAAGCGATCTTTTGAGACTCCGGATCTGGTGCCCTGTGAGCAGTTACCAATCAATTTTGAAAAAAAACAGAGAATATTCGACTCATTTTTAAATTACAGGGAGCAAACTATGCCCAGAAAGTCAAAAGGAAGAGTTAATTTAAGCGGCAGGAGAAAACCGGCAATATCTTTTATTTTTCCTCTGTTACTTGTTTTTATTGCCCTCGGTTTTTTCATTTATTTAAACGAAAGAGAAGATCCGCAGATTACCATGCCGAACGAGACGGAGTTAATCGGTGGACACCGGAAAATGTCGGTGCGGATCAAAGATTCCCGCAGCGGGATAAAAGAGACAGAGGTTATACTGCGCCAGGAGGGCCGGGATATCAAACTTGCCGGCCACAATTTTGACAGAAAAGGATATTGGGGCCTTGCCGGGCCTGAGCTGGTTGAAGAAAATTTCGTCATTGACGGTTCCGCGCTTAAACTAAAAGACGGCCCAGCCGAAATTATAGTCAAGGCCAGGGATTTTTCTCTATGGAACTTTGGCGGAGGAAATGAAACAACTGTCCGTTATCCTTTTACTCTTGACACTAAACCACCCCGGATTATTCTTCTGGATCAAAGTCGTTACATTAAACCGGGCGGCAGCGGGTTAGCGATTTACCGGTTAAGTGAAGAAGCTGTTCGCTACGGAGTTATGGTAAATGGTTATTTTCATCCCGGCTTTCCTCTCCCCAGCAAGGGAGAGTTGATATTCGGAGCCATGATCGGCCTGCCCTGGGATACTGCGGAGATAGATGATATTCATGTCGAAGCCACGGACAAGGCTGGAAATATCGGCAAATATTCCTTTGGCATAAATTTAAAAAAAGCGGTTTACAAGCATGATCGGATAAACATCAGTGATAATTTTCTCAAACGGAAATTACCGGAATTCGCCCAGTTTTATCCGGAGATGAAAGGCTCCCTGCTGGATCAATATCTTTATCTTAACAATACGGTACGCCGGGAAAATAACAGCAGGTTTCGCGAGATATGTTCAATCTCTATACCTGAGAGGCAATGGGACGGCAGTTTCAGCCGCATGGCTCGCAGCAGCAACCGAGCCGGTTATGCTGACCAGCGAAGTTATTTTTACCATGATAAAAAAATCGATAACCAGACCCACCTGGGCATTGACCTGGCTTCAGTGCGCCATGCGGAAATAAAGGCTGCTAATAACGGCAAAGTAGTTTACGCCGAGTTTCAGGGAATTTACGGCAATACGGTGATTATTGACCATGGTCAGGGAGTATTCAGCCTCTATGCTCATCTCAGCCGGATCAAGGCCGGTCCCGGCGACATGGTCAACAAGGGAGATATTATTGCTTTAAGCGGGGCCACAGGCATGGCCGGCGGTGACCACCTTCATTTCAGTATCCTGATTAATGGGATTTTTGTCGATCCCCGTGAATGGTGGGACAGCCACTGGCTGGAAATAAATATTTTATCTTATCTGGAATAAAACAGCCGGCCTGCAACCATACACTATGTCAAAAATAAAAATTCTCCCGGAAAACTGGGCCAATCAGATTGCCGCGGGTGAAGTAGTTGAACGTCCAGCCTCAGTGGTTAAAGAATTTATCGAAAACAGTATTGACGCCCAGGCGAAAAACATTGCTGTTGAAGTTGAAGGTAACGGCACTCGGCTGATTCGGGTAATTGATGATGGCCTTGGTATGGACGGCGATGACGCGCTGCTCTGCCTGGAGCGTCATGCCACCAGTAAACTGTCCGCCCCGGATCAACTGTCCCGGATTACAACCCTGGGGTTCCGGGGTGAGGCAGTGCCCAGCATAGCTTCGGTTTCCCGGCTTACTATTATTACCCGCCAACCGGAAAGCTCCCTGGGGACAAAAGTTGAGGTTCGTTTCGGCCAGGTACGCAAGATGCACGAAAGCGGCTCCGCCAGGGGAACGGTTATTGAGGTGCGTGATCTTTTTGGTAATGTCCCGGCCCGGCGTAAATTTTTAAAAAGCAGCCGGACCGAACTTTTTCACATAGAAGAAGTTGTCAAAAATTATGCCCTGGCCTGCAGCAGTGTCGGTTTTGTATATTCCGCCGGTGGACGAAACTGGAATTTTTCTCCGGGACAGACCCTGGAACAGCGGACAAGAGAGGTTCTGCGCCGGGATGACGGTCTTTTGATTTCAGTAGATTCCATTCCCATGGATGCTGACAATTCAAGACTGGTAAAGGGATTTCTCCTGCCTCCGGATGAGGTTGGCGGTTCCTCAGCCCGGCTGCGTATTTTTGTCAATGGCCGGGCAGTCCGGGATAGAATGGTGAACCATGCTGTTGTTGAAGGCATGCGTAACTTTCTTTTAAAAGGCCGAAATCCGGCAGGCGTGCTTTTCCTTGAAGTTAAAGCGGATCAGGTCGATGTGAACATTCACCCGGCCAAGCAGGAAATTCGTTTTCAGCGGCCAAATGATATCCATCAATTTGTGAGCGCTGCTGTCCGCCAGGCCCTGGAGAATTTCCAGCAGGCAGTTAAAACCAGAATTTTTGCCGCTGCCAGCAGCCCGGCAGTACCAGCCGCTGCCAGGCCGGCCGCAGTGACTGACGGGGCCGCAAACCCTGCCTTACCCCTGGAAAACAAAGCTCCCTCCCAGTCGTTTAATTTCAATTCCCCGGCTGTTTCTCTCCAGAAATGTGCTGAACCCGCGGCCCCGGAAATTTCATCAGCTATAGCGGAAAATTCAGGCAGACAAGCAATTTTACCGTTTGGCGGATTATGCTATATCGGCCAGATTTTTTCCTCTTATCTGCTTTGTCAGTCAGACTCGGGCCTGGTGGCAATTGATCAACACGCAGCTCATGAACGGCTGTTGTTTGAAAAATTAAAAAAACAGTATCTGGCCGACAAGCTGGCCAGCCAGGCTTTGCTTTTTCCGGAAGTGGTTGAATGTAATCCCGACGAACTCAGGATTATTAAAAAATATGGCCGGGAAATAGCGGCTCTCGGTCTTAATATTCAGGAATTTGGCGGTAATTCCTGCGCGATCAAGGCCTTGCCGGCCATTCTCGCCCATCTGGCTCCGGCTGAAGTATTGGCCGGGGTAATAACCAGATTTGGCAACAAGGCTGAGGGAAGTGGAAGAGTGCCGGGCCGGATTGAGGATATCCTGGCAGTTATGGCCTGCAAGGCGGCAATCAAGGCCAACCATGAGCTGCAGCCCGAAGAAGCCGAGTCCCTGCTCAAACAGATGCTGGAAGCTGATATTTTTTCTCACTGTCCCCATGGACGCCCGGTGGCCAAAGTGTTTTCCCCCGCAGAAATCAAAAAATGGTTTCATCGTACTTGACTTATCCTCGCATAAAATCGTAGGATAAATATAATTTGATCCTTTATTCAAAATATAAATATTTTTAGTAGCTTATTTCTGAAAAGCAGCATACTGATGCTATGGGTTCACTCAAAAATAAATTAGTAGAGATAAGGTGTAATATGGACATTTAGAGAAGTGATCTAATTGCATGCAACCGCAGGCGTAGCAGTGCTGCGTCGAGGATTGCATTACTGCAGATCACTTTTCTAAATGTCTGGATTGCGCCTTAGGGCATTTCCTCCGGGCGATTCATGTAATGAGCTTTGCCCATGTATTATCCTCCAGAGGGCTGGATAACTCACGGAAGGCTGTTCCTGAACAGCATTTTTTAATCTTTTTAGTCGGACATAAAATGTCGCTATACATTCAAATGTTCAGTGTGCATGGCCTTATTCGGGGAAAATCACCGGAATTAGGCCGTGATGCCGACACCGGCGGTCAGGTAAAATATGTCCTGGAACTGGCACGCTCGCTGGCCGATAATCCCCAGGTTGACAAGGTTGATCTGGTTACCCGTTTTATTCAGGACAAAACTGTTTCGGCAAATTATTCTCAAAAAGTTGAATCCCTGGCTGAAAAGGCGGAACTTGTCCGCATTCAGTGCGGCGGCAGGAAGTATACCCGCAAGGAACTGCTCTGGCCTTATCTTGATGAAATGGTAGATAAAACTCTCAAACTTATCAAGGCCGGCGGACGGGTGCCGGATATCTTTCACGGTCATTATGCTGATGGTGGCTACGTGGCAAAGGAACTGGCCGCTATTTTTGGTGTCCCCTTTATTTTTACCGGTCATTCCATGGGCCGTCACAAAAAAAACAAGCTGCTCGATGAGGGCATGACTGACAGCGAAATTAACCGGCGATATCACATAGATCATCGGATCAAAATAGAAGAACAGGTTATCCGGGACAGTAGCCTGATCGTCACCAGTACCACCCATGAAATTGAACAGCAATACAGCCTTTATGATAACTTTAAAGAAGGAAATTACAGGGTTATTCCGCCGGGCATTGAAATTGACACCTTTTATCCCTATTACGATGCCCAGTTTGATGCCACCCCTGAGGGAGAACATTCCAAGCAGGCCAGGATCGCCCTCCAGGGTGAACTGCATCGTTTTTGGGTTAATCAAGATAAACCTTTTATTCTGGCCCTCTGTCGTCCTGATCAACGGAAAAATATCTCCGGTTTAATTAAGGCCTATGGCCACGACAAGCCCCTGCAGGCCATGGCTAATCTCGCCATTTTTGCCGGAATCCGTAAAAATATTGCCATGATGGAAGAAAATGAGCGTAATGTGCTAACCGAAATGCTGCTGCTGATGGATCGTTATGATCTTTACGGCAGACTGGCAATCCCCAAAAAACATGATTTTACCTTTGAGGTTCCGGAGCTGTACCGGCTGTGCGCCGACAGCCGTGGTATCTTTGTTAATCCTGCCCTGGTGGAGCCTTTCGGCCTGACCCTGATTGAAGCCGCTTCCTGCGGATTGCCCATTGTTGCCACCAGAAACGGCGGCCCGGCGGATATTATCGCTAACTGTAAAAACGGCCTGCTGATAGACCCTTCTTCTTCCAGACAGATAGCTGAAGCCTGCAAAAAAATTTTAGCCGACCAGGAGACCTGGGATGTATTTTCCCGCAATGGCATTAATGGGGTTAGAAGCCATTATTCATGGTCATCCCATAGTGCCGGTTATCTCAAGAGCCTGGACGAAATAAAGTATAAAAGCAGGGCCATAAGCGACAAAGTCCAACAGCCGCAGTCAAACCCCATTGGTCGCCGCCTTACCGAGGTTAAACGTTTTTTTATTACCGATATTGATAATACTCTGATCGGTGATGACAAATCGTTAGCCCGGTTGATGAAGCTGCTGGCGGAACACCGCGAAACGCTGGGCTGGGGCGTGGCAACTGGCAGGTGTCTGAATAAGACCCTGCAGGCACTGGAAGAGCATAAACTTGCCATTCCGGATATTATCATTACCTCGGTGGGAACAGAAATAAATTACGGCCCGGATCTATGCCCGGACAAAGGCTGGCAGCAGCATCTTTCCTATCAATGGCGGCCTGAGTTAATTCGCCACGAACTGGCTCAACTTGATTTTCTCGGTCTGCAGAACCTGGAAAACCAGCGACGTTATAAAATCAGCTATCTGATGAAAGATGACCCTGACCTGCTGGCTGAAGTACACCAGGTCTTACGAAACAAAAATTTAAAATATAACCTGATTTTTTCTCATGGCCAGTTTCTCGATATCCTGCCCTGCCGGGCCGGAAAAGGTAAGGCTGTCCGGTACTTAAGTTATAAGTGGGGAGTTCCCCTGCCCCAGATCCTGGTAAGCGGGGATTCCGGCAATGATGAATGCCTGCTCCGGGGCGACACCTGCGGGGTGGTGGTGGGTAATTACAGCAGGGAGCTGGAATCTTTAAAGGGAGGACGGAGAATTTATTTCAGTCCTGATGAGTATGCCGCCGGAATTATTGACGGGTTTAAACATTACGGATTTATTTGACTTAAATGAGCACAAACTCTTGTAGGGGTTAGCGAAGTTAGGACGATTACCCTATGAGTAGTTACATCAAGGGTAAGCGCTCCATGAACACCACCCTGCACCCGTTTAAACGCCGAGATATACCTGATGTATTATCGCGAGCGTTGAAACGGGCACATGGCGGCATCCCTGAAACGCTTACAGGCCGTGCCTTCTCAAAAGTCAAGGTGTGGT
>JANTFJ010000020.1 GCA_024763495.1 Desulfobulbaceae bacterium
AAATAATGCTCGCAATATCAACTATATGGCTGTGCTTATTTTTTCAAAATGCCTTGATTTGAGAAAAAAATGTCTATTCTCGGACAACCTCCTAGGAGGCTGTCCGAGAATAGCGAACCTACTGCAAAATCAGGAACAATGTCATGCGACTGCTCACGCCCATCGATAAAACATTGGTATATCGCAGGGTTGAGGCGCGTGCCGGGTGGTGTTCATGGAGCGCTTACGTTGTTGGCAATGCCCGTATTAGTCCCGGCAATTAAAATAGCGCCTACCAGTCTTTCCCCTCCCTGACCGCAGCCATTTGGTCATCAATATTTTCAAAATACGTGCCAGAAAACAAAA
The DNA here is from genome assembly GCA_024763495.1 of Desulfobulbaceae bacterium. Taxonomy (GTDB): domain Bacteria; phylum Desulfobacterota; class Desulfobulbia; order Desulfobulbales; family SURF-16; genus JANTFJ01. The sequence continues at coordinate 346 of JANTFJ010000020.1, forward strand.
CTAAATCAGGAACAATCAACCGGTTGTTTTTACCTGTATTCCGGAAATACGGTTTTCCTGATTTGCGGAAAAAGTTCAGTTTTTTGTTCAGATCAGGCTGAGAGTACAATTTTTTGTCCCCTTGATCTGCCCTGTTCCGGCCATGCGATAGCCGGACTGATCGCGCCAGGTAAGGGCTCACTGAATTTATTTTTGAGTGAACCCTAAGATAAGGAATTTAAATCAGATAAAGAATTTAATCTTGACATTTAATTGCCACTTGTTGTGTAATACTTATGGGAAAATGACAGCGCTCAATAAAATACACCCGGATGGCGACAACCCCATAACTGTAGAGGGTATAAGCGTTCACCAGCACCTCATCTTCGTCCATTTCGGAGTCTCGTTCCCCGCTTACCTGACCTGCTTACATAGCACCAGTATGCGGCGCAGGGCCAAATGAACGAATATAAGGCACTGGTCAACGCTTACAGGATTGAGTTTACCGAAAAAAAGCAGCCCGCTGAACGATTACCAGGAGGCAGGGACACCGCCATGATCCGGAAAATTTTGTTTTAGAACCGGCGTGGTTTTTAATGATACCATGACCAGATTAATCGCATTTGTAAACAGAAAGGGGGGCAGCGGAAAAACCACGACAGCGGTACATGTCAGTGCGGGTCTGGCTGACCTGGACTGCCGGGTGCTGCTGGTAGATGTTGATCCCCAGGCTCATGCCAGTCTCTGGTTTGGCCTGTCCTGTCGTGAAAAGCTCGATCAGGGACTGTACAGGCTGTTACAGGGTAAAGAAAATTCGCCGCTTTCCCTGGTTAAAAAAACCGGGGTGAATAATCTTGATCTGTTGCCTGGAGGTTTCGGGTTGACGGAATATGAGGCGGAAAACAGCCACAAACGTGGCGCGGTTTATGATCTTGCCCGGCTTATTGCCCCGTTCTTTAATCATTATGACTATCTTGTTTTTGATACCCCGCCCACGGTTGGGTTGTTGATGGTTTCCGTGCTTACCGCAACCCGTTGGATAATCATTCCGCTGCCCATGCAGTTCCTGGCCATGGAAGGCCTGGCTGAGATGGTCAGGCTTCTCTATAAAATAAACGCCTCAGGCAATAAAGGTCTGCGTTTAAAAGGCATAATCCCGGTGATGCATGATAAGCGGCTGAAAATTTCCGCCAACATAAAGAAGGAAATAATTAAAGTATTTGGTGACAAAATTCTGCTGCCGGCTATCAGGCCGACCGTGAAGCTTGCTGAAGCTCCGAGTTTTCAGCAAACTATCTTTGACTATGCACCGGCCTGCACCGCTGCCCTGGATTACCGGCGGTTGGTGAAAAAAATTAAAGAACTTAACGGAACCGGAGAAAATTCTGGAGACAGGGGCAAGTGAACAAGGTTATTGGCACAACGCTTTCCGAGCTGTTAAACACGGAGGTTAATCCATGTCCGGCACCGTCAAGGCATATTGATGGGCATATTGATGAGCAGGATGAGGCGCGGACTGACGACAGGATTGATCAGTGGTTTCAGGAAGGAGTGAGCGAGCTGAAAAAAGATAATTTTATCCAGGCCGCTGTCAAGCTCGGTGCCGTTGTTCTCCTGGTTCCTGATCACGTCAAGGCCATAAACAACCTGGCAGTGGCCTATTACAACCTGGGCGAGAAAGAGGAATGTATTACCATACTGCGGCAACTTCTTGAACTTGAACCGGAAAACAGCATTGCCCGTAAAAATCTGCAAGCCCTGCTTGGTAGCTGAAAAAAAATAAAGGTAACTGCTCACAGGGTGCCGGACGGATTCGGAGTCTATGCCCTGTAACCAGTTACAATTACAGGGAGTAGCGAGCCCTTATTACCCCGTGAGTAGTTACAAATAAAGAATATGAAAGAAAGAATCATAGGCATTGATCTCGGTACCACCAATTCACTGGTCTCCTGTATAAAGGATGGCAGGGTTGAAGTAATCGTTAATGAACGGGGAGCCCGCCTTACCCCATCAGTAGTTTCCTTCAGCCAGGACGGCCAGGCAATTGTCGGGGAAATTGCCCGCAATCAGGCAGTGCTTAATAATGATGTCACCATTGTCAACTGTAAAAGGAAGATGGGCTCGGATCATCAGTTTATGATTCGGGGCCGTCATTTTTCAGCTATTGAAGTTTCCGCCCTGATTCTCCGTAAACTGAAAGTTTCCGCTGCTCAGCGCCTGGGCCGTTCGGTTGACCGGGCAGTTATCACGGTTCCGGCCCATTTTAATGAAAAGCAGCGCCACCATACCATCAAGGCCGCGGAAATGGCTGAAATCGAGGTAGTCAGGCTGCTTAACGAACCAACTGCCGCTGCTATTGCCTACGGCCTTTATCATAACAAACAGGCTCATCTGCTGGTAATTGATATCGGCGGCGGCACCACTGATATTACCTTGATGAATTTTAAAAACGGGCTGTTCACGGTCAAGGGTACCAGCGGATCAAGCCGCCTGGGCGGTGTTGATCTTGACATGGCTGTGGTTGACTGGCTGGGGGAAAATTTTAAGCAGGAACATGGAATTCAATTAAAAGATGATCCCATTGCCCACCAGCAGTTAATTATCCAGGCCGAACAGGCCAAGATTGATCTCTCCCAGACAGATATGGTGGAGGTTTTTATCCCTTTTATCAGCGGCACCGCAGACGGCCCCCTGCATCTGCGTCAGGCCTTAAGCCGAAAAAAACTGGAAGAGCTTAACAACAGTTTTTTTGACAGGTTAACACAGTTGATAACAGCGACTATTGACGATTATGAGCTTGATCCTGCTTGGGTTACTGATGTGGTTTTTGTCGGGGGAGTGACCCGGATGCCCCGGATTAAGCAGATTGTCCAGGCTGTGATTCCGGACAGGGTGATGTGGAATGATTTAAATCCTGATGAAGCTCCGGTTCTCGGCGCTGGAGCCCTGGCAGGAAAATTTTCCGGGCAAAATGAAAATTTTTTTATTTTTAAAGATATGACAGCCAATGAATTGGGAATCGAGGATCATTACGGTAAATTTGTTTCATTAATAAATCGGGGAACAATATACCCGGTTTCGGCTACCAGGTTATTTACTACCACCATGGATAACCAGCCGGACATAACTATTCATCTCCTTCAGAAAACCGGCGATGGTGAAATTGTTTCCCTGGGCTCCTTCAGCATGACGGATCTTCCTCCCAGGCCTGCCGGGGAACTGCCTGTTGATGTTACCATTAATATTACGGAAAGCGGCCTGATTAAAGTGACTGCTCTGAATCTTGAAGACGGTAATGAACAGTTTATTACGGAAAGGGTGGATCAACCCTGGGACAATGAAGGTTATGCCAGGCGTGGTAGCGGCCTGGAGGTGGTTTGAGTTTTCAGTTTAAAGTTCTTGGGTTGTCGCTTCCCGGCTGTACGTAGTTGAGCCCTAAGGCACATCTGAACATTTACGAGGCAGTGGTTGTAGTAGTTTTTCGCCCCTACCTGAATAGTTACAAAATATTTAACGATATTTTAATTTTCAATCAAAATGGAGGCATGACATGGCACGAAAATTAGCTCGACCCGTGGGCAATACCGGAATAGTCGCCCATCAGGACGATTCGGCAAATCTGACAGCCAAGAGAGATCAGGCAAAGAAACTTGCCAAGGAGAAGGCCAGGGCCAGAACCATGGCCAAGCAGCAGGCCAATGCTGAACGGATTGCCGCTGCCTCGGAAGAACTGTCCGCTGCCATTGAACAGGCGAATTCCGCTTCCAGTCAACTCGAACAGCTTATGGAAGACGTGGCGAGCGCCTCGGAAAATGTCAACTTAAAAGGAGAACTCGTTCAGAACACCGCTGAAACGGTTACCAGGGCCACAGAAAAAAGCAAAACGCTGACCGAGGATTACAGCCACACCATTACGGAAATGAACAGCAAGTCGGTAGATACCATGAAGGCTGTTTCTGATCTTGATGCCAGTGTTGGCGCGACCACGGAAAAAGTGCTGGCATCAGCCAAACTTATTGACCAGCTCAAAGATAAGGCCGAAAATATCAGCGGCATTGTCCAGGTTGTCACCCGGATTGCTGATCAGACTAATCTCCTGGCCTTGAATGCTGCTATTGAAGCTGCCAGGGCAGGGGAACATGGCCGGGGGTTTGCCGTGGTGGCCGATGAGGTTCGTACCTTGGCCGAGGTCTCGGAAAAATCAGCTGATGAAATCAAAAATGTCATTGACCAGTCCCTGACCCAGGTGGAAAAGGTGGTAAACAGTGTTTTTCGTTTTGAACATCTCTCCAAGGGCAATCTCCAGAAAATTACCCTCATCACCCGGGCCTGTGATACCATCAAGGGCAATTCCAACACGATTGCCGGCATTGTTACCAATGTTACCGGCAATGTAGAAAAAATTCATCATAATGCCGTTGACGCCAATGATCAGGTCAATATTCTGGTCACGGCGGTTGAGCAGATTGCCGCCTCCTGTGAGGAGGTCAGCAAGTCAACCAATGAACAGGCTAAAGCCTTTGATGAGGCCAGCGGCGCCTCAACGGAACTGGCTCACATGGCAGAAGATTTGAAAAATTCAACCGACATGGAAAAATCATCCGAAGAAGTAGCGGCTGCGGCGGAGGAACTGTCTGCCACGGTTGAAGAACTTGATGCCTCGGCTGATGAAATTAACGGCGCCATCGGCGAAATTTCCTCAGGCTCGATCCAGGTTCATGATTCGCTGGAATCAATCCAGGCAACTTTTTCTAATACTTTAAGTGAATTAAATACCCTGGTTAAGGAGTGGGAGCAGATTGCCGATATTGGCCACAGCACCAGGGATCAGTTAGAAATTGTCAAGGCCCTGGATCATATTATTTTTATCCAGGAACTGGAAGAGTGCATAAAAAATAACAGCACTTTCATGGGCCAGCTTGATCCCTGCAAGTGTGCCTTTGGCCGCTGGTATGACAATTATCAACCCGAGGATGAAGAAGAAGAAAAGGCTTATAATGACATCAAGGAACCCCATGACACTGTCCATCATGGCGCGGCTGAGGCTATTGAGCTGCTGAAAGAAGGAAATGTCCAGGAGGCCAAGGCTGTTCTTGATGAAAAAGTTAAACCGGCAGTGGAAATGTTTAAAAAATATTTCCGCGTTTTCCATCACGGCATTGAAATGATGGCTGACGGCATTTTGAATACTACAACCGCTAACCAGACCATCATTGAAGAGGTAATTGAACTGGATAAGGAATTTTCCAAGGTTACCAAAATTATTGAAACTATAAATAATGTTTCCATCCAGACCAATATGCTGGCCGTTAACGGCCACATTGAGGCAGCCAGGGCCGGAGAATTCGGCCGTGGCTTTTCCGTGGTGGCCGGTGATATCCGCTCCCTGGCCAATGAAAGCGCGGAAAATGCTGACAAAATGCGTGATATCCTGAGTGATATGCACGAACAGGTTTCTGTTGTCCGGGCTGAACTAGGTAATATTACCGCCATGATTCAGAACCAGATCGATAAAGCCGGACTGGCTGTTGACAACCTGACCGGCATTACTGCTTTTCTCCGCGAAGCCGTTGAGCTGCGGCAGAAGAATCAGCACGAAGCTGAAACAACCTCCGCAGAGGCCGACCAGGCGGTTAAAACGGTTGCCGAAGGCCTGCAGGATGTCGAATCCCTGAAAAATAACGCGGAAGAGGCAGCTCATGCTGCTGACGAACAGATTAAGGGACTTAAAGAGATTGCCCAGACTGCCGAGGACGTAGCCAGCCTGGCCGATGAAATGCAGAATGGCTGATTGTCGGCCGGGAGGAATTTAAGATGGATTCCATGCAAGATCAAACCATGAATACCAACAATACCCAGATGGTACTGTTTCGTCTGGCCCAGGAGCAGTTTGCCCTGGAAATTCAGAGGGTTAAGGAAATAGTTCGGCTGCCGGCAACAACCAGACTGCCGAAATCTCCGTCCTATATCAATGGCATAGCCAATCTTCGGGGTAATATCCTGCCCATACTTGACACCAGGGAGCGGCTGGCCCTGGAAGCCTCTGAACCTACCGAGCAAAGTCGGGTTCTGGTGACCGAGGTTGCCGGTTATCTTATGGGACTGCTGGTTGACTCCGTACTCACGGTCAAGGAGGTTGAGGCGGACTCAATAAAGCCTCCACCGCCGGTAGTCCAAACTGTGGACAGGGAATACCTGTCAGGAGTTATCCAGAAAGATGAAGAGCCCCTGACCATGATTTTAAATGTGGATGAGGTTGCCAAACTGCAGATTGAAGCCGTTGACAGCCGGGCCCGACAGCATGGTGGGCAGGCAGGCATTAAAGAGGAAAATAAAACCACTGTCACGATTGACGAGGTTCAACTGGTTACTTTTTCCCTGGGGAATGAAGACTATGCCTTTGAGGTGGAAACTGTTCAGGAGATCATGAGAGTAGGTAATATTGCTGATGTTCCCAATGCTCCACCCCATATTAAGGGGCTGATTACTGTGCGTGATAATGTAATGCCTGCTTTTGACTTAAGGACTCTGCTTAATTTGAATCATCAGGTAAACGATGAACATGAAAGAATTCTCATTGTTGAAACCGAAGAATTTACCCTGGGAATGATTGTTGACCAGGTACGGGAGGTCAGGCGTTATCCGAAAAGTATTATTCAAAGTCCGCCGGACAGCGAGAACGCCCATGAATTAAAGGGTATTGTCAAGGTGGATAACGGCAAAAAATTAATCATGATTCTTCGCCAGGAAATGCTGCTATCTGATGATGAAAATAAATCCATATCCCAATGGATGGACAGTGAAGGAATAGATGTAATGGAAGAAAATAACGACCGGCAACCGGATGGGCGGGAACAGGCCATGGCAGATGAGGTGCAACTGGTAACTTTTAATATCGGAGAAGAAGAATATGGGATTTTTATTACCCAGATTCAAGAAATCAATCGGCTGGGTAAAATAACCAGGCTGCCGAAATCTCCAGACTTTATCGAAGGCGTAACCAATCTGCGGGGCGAGGTTATTCCGGTAATTGATACCCGAAAACGCTTTGGTCTTGATCTGCGTGATAATGATGACCGTACCCGGATTATTATTGTTGATATGGCAGGTAAAAAAACCGGGCTTATTGCTGACCGGGTTAATGAGGTACTGCGCCTGCCGACCAGTAACATTTCTCCGCCCCCTCCGGTTATGTCGGCTCGTTCAGAGGCCCAGTTTCTCTCGGGAATCGGTAAGCTTGATAACGGAGAACGGATGGTGCTGCTGCTTGATTCGGAAAAAATTCTTGATATTGAGGAACAGCAGGCCCTGCAGCAGATAGCCGGTGCCGCAAATGATATTGACGGCAAGGAGGCAGAATCGGGGAAAGCCGTAAAACCGGCAAAAAAGAAAGCAGCGGCCAAGAAAACCGTTACTAAAAAAACAGCGGCAAAAAAGAGTAAGGCCAAAACAAAAACAGCAGCTGGAAAAAAAACAGCGCCCCGGAAAAAGGCTAAGAAGAAATTGACTATTGCCGAATGACAGCATTTTGCAGGAGTTATCGCCATGTCGTGGGGCAAGGCACCTGTGTAGGTCATGGTGGGAGCGGCGCGAGTTTCATAATCTGTCAGGTAACGCTTTGCGCAACCTGACCTACAGGAAGCAGCGCCCCGGAAAAAGGTTAAGAAGAAATTGACCATCGCCATGTCGTGGGGTAAAGCACCTGTGTAGGTCATGGTGGGAGCGGAGCGAGTTCCATGACATTGAATGTTGAAAATAACCATTGAATCCTTAATTTATGAAAAAAATATCAGTTTTGATAGCGGATGATTCCGCCTTGATGCGAAAAACCCTGCGTACTATTATTGACAGGGACCCTGCCCTGGAAGTAGCGGCCATTGCCCGAGACGGTATTGACGCGGTGGATAAGACCAGGCAGCTCAAGCCTGACGTGGTCACCATGGATATCAATATGCCGGGCATGGATGGGATTACGGCCATGCAGATGATAGTCGCCGAAAAACTGGCCGCGGTAATTATGGTCTCTTCCCTGACCCAGGAGGGCGCAGCCTCCACCTTTGAAGCCATGGAACTTGGGGCCTTCGACTATATCGGCAAACCCGGCGGTACGGTAAGCGCCAATCTTTCCTCAGTTGCCGGGGAAATAACCGATAAAATAAAGGCCGCGGCCCGGAGCGGCAAACGCAGCAAGGTCAGTCACGCTAAACCGAGAGTTTCAAAAAAACCGCGTCATGGATCAACCGCTTCAGGCTCCAGGAGGCGAATAAGCGGGACAGCGGCCACAGGGCCCGGATTTATGGGCGTTGCTATCGGTATTTCAACCGGCGGCCCGCGAACCATCATGGATGTTCTGCCCCTGCTGCCTGAAAATTTGAATGCGGCTGTTTTTCTGGTGCAGCACATGCCGCCGGGGTTTACCGCCTCATTTGCCAAGCGGCTGGACTCTGTCTGCCGGATGAGCTGCATGGAGGCCCAGCCCGGTATTGTGATTCAACCAGGCCATATTTATCTGGGTAAGGGCGGCCTGCAGATGACCTTTTACCGGAAGACATCTGACGAAATAATTCTTCGTACCCCTAACTCTCCAGAACATACCTTTATGCCTTCGGTGGATGTGATGATGGAATCAGCCCTGAATTCCTTTGGTATTGATCTCCTGGGTATTATCATGACCGGGATGGGATCTGACGGGGCCGCTGCCCTGGCCCGGATAAAGGAGCAGGGCGGACGAACTATTGCTGAAAATGAGGAATCAGCCATTGTCTTCGGCATGCCCAAGGCCGCCATTGACCGGGGAGCGGCGCAACAGGTATTACCAAGCTGGGACATTGCCCAGGCAATTGTTGATATTGTCGGAGTCGGTTAATTATGGCTGAGCCGGCAGCAAAGAAAGAGACAATTCTCATAGTTGATGATGAGGAAGATATCCGTAATCTCTTTATCCGTAACCTTCAGGAAGAAAATTTTGATTTTCTGACCGCAGGCGGCGGCGAGGATGCTCTGGATATTCTTGGCGTAGAACATGTTTCTTTAATGCTCTGCGATATAAATATGGATGGTATGAGCGGTATTGACCTGCTCAATAAGGTACAAAAACAATACCCGGAACTGGCCGTTATCATAGTGTCAGGAGTTGATGACCGAAATGTCGCCAGGATGGCGCTTGAGCTAGGCGCTTCCGGTTACCTGATTAAACCGGTTCCCCGTACTTCCATGATTATCCAGGTGATGAATGCCCTGCGACTCAGGGACTTTGCTAAAACCCAGGAAGCCAGCACCAGGCTGTTACTCCACCAGGAAAAACTGGCGGCAATAGGCCGACTGGCTGCCGGCATTATCCATGAACTTAACACCCCGACAACCTATATAAGAGGAAATCTGCAAATTTTTGTCCGCTACAGCGCCATGTTAGATGAGTACATCATGCAACTGGCCGCAAATCCGGCCGCAGAGAAGCGGAAGAATGTTATCAATCGGATTGAAAGCCTGGTTGAAACAATTAATGAAATATCCTCTTCCGCCCTGAAAGGAACGGATAGAATAATCAGCATTGTCTCCTCCATGCGGGGATTTATTGTTGACGGCCAGGTGGAAAATGCAGAGCTTAATCTCTTTCAACCACTTACTGATGCCCTGGTTTTGACCGGTAACCGAATCAAACATATCGGCCGGACCAGGATAAACGGCTGGGAATTTGATCCGCTTGAGCTTGAAAGTTTTCTGGCCGACAACAGCCTGATGGTCAGCGGTAATTCCCAGCGCTTATGCCAGCTTTTTGTAATACTTTTTAATAACAGTATTGATGCCTGGCAGGATTGTTCCCTTAAATCCGCGAAAAAAAAACCATCTCTTCTCCAGCAAATTTCAGTTACGGATAATGAAGAGGAAAATGTCGTATGCCGAGTGTGTGACAACAGCGGCGGCATGGCAGAGGAAACAGCGGACCAGGTATTTAAACCGTTTTTTACAACTAAAAAAGATGGTAAAGGCACAGGGCTGGGAATGAGTATCTGCCAACAGATAGTTCTGGAACATCATGGCAGCATAACCCTGGAAAACAATCCCGGCACAGGAGTGTGCTGGAACATCGCTTTCCCCAGGAAGTTGCAACAACGGCTGAAGGAGAAAATATGAAAATAAATCTTTTGATTGTTGATGATGAAGTTGAAATAGGCAATACTTTGAAAAGGTTCCTGGAACTTGATCCGAATTGCCGGATCGAGGTTTATACCAATCCCCTTGAAGCCCTGGAAGAAACAAAAAAAGGCAGTGTCCAGATAGTTTTGACCGATATCATGATGCCGGAGATGAACGGTATTGATCTGCTCAGGGAGATTAAAAAGGTTGACGGCCTGGTTCAGGTAATAATGATGACCGCTTTTTCTTCCGTTGACAAGGTAATTGCCTGTCTGGAGGCCGGGGCCTCAGACTATATAATGAAACCATTTGAGGATCTGGCGGAAGTTAAAGATATTATTGACCAGAGTATCGCGAAATTAACAAGATGGCATAAACTGGCGGTGGCCAGCCAGCGACTTAACGTCAGTCGTTAATGGCCGGCCATGAACCACAAAGCATTAAGGGAACTTTAAAATGGAAAAATATCTGACGGATCTTGAATCAGCAGACAGGAATAAAAGACTTGAGGCTATAGATTTTATCGGCCGCAATGGCGGGCCTGAAACTGTTGATCCGTTGTTTGACCATCTGGAGCGGGAAACCGATCGGTCAATAAAGGAAAGAATCCTGCTGGCCCTGGAGAGCCTGTTGCCCAGGGTGAATTTTATCTCTATTGAAAGAATGTTACGCTCACATGACCCCTTTATCCGTAACGGCGGGGTAGAAATACTTAAAAAACAGGACGATAATGCCCTGGAGTGCCTGGCTCGGCTTTCCCGTGATAATGATAAGGATGTTCGTAAATTTGCAATTGACGCCCTGGTCGGTAACAGCACGGAAGAGGCCAGGAAAATTCTCCGGGAACGGTTGTCCGACCAGGATATTAATATTGTTTCAACCGCTATTGAATATCTCGGGAACCTGAAGGATGAAAAGTCAGTGGATTCCATTGAAATCCTGCTGCTTGACTCGGATACCCCTCTCCTCAAGTGTACCGCGCTTGAGGCCCTGGCCAAGATCGGCGTTTCGCATCGATATGATCAGGTTGTTGAACAGTTGGGCGCCAGTGACGACCCCTTGCTCCGCTATTCCCTGCTTAAATTTATGGGAAACTCGGCCCCGGCCAAAACAGTTTTTGCCTATGTTGAAAAGGTTATCGATCAAGGTGGTGAACTTTATGCCAAGGAAATAGTTGACGCGGTTGAGGCAGTTAGCCGCCGCTTTCCTGATACCGTCATTAACAGTGGCCTGCAAACTTACCTGAACCAGTTGATGGAAAATACTGCCAGCAGTTCGACCCGCTATGAGCTGGGGCGCATGCTTTCCCGGGTTGACAACCGGAATATCGTTGATTCGGCCAGGATGGAGCTTGACAATGAAGATATGATGATTGTTCTGTCTGCCGTTGAAATCCTCGGGAAGCATGGCAATACAGATGACCTTGATAAACTTGAAGAACTGGCTGAAAAATCTGATGATGATTCAATTCTTGAGGCCATAGGTGACGCGGTTGAACAGATAAGTGAAAGATGAGGCGCGGCTGAATTTCATGTTTTCCGTGACGGGAATTCAGGAGTAAGGCGCTGATTGCCTGATAGCGGACCGCCTTTTCTAAATGGAAACTGCTTACAGGGTGCAGATTCAATTAACTGCTGAAATCTGGACAATTTATATCACGTCATTCCGGCATGTAGTTGGCCGGAATCTATAGACATTAAACAGCTTTCTGGATCGGAGTCTCGTTCCTCGCTTACCTCCGGCCAACTACATGCCGGAATGACGAAGTGAGTGTCAAATTATGATCCAATTCCCTGCTGTTGCAGACTTTACGCGTAATTATAAGATTAAATTTCACCAGGGCTATACTCAATAAATATATACATCATGATTGCAGATACAACTGCCCAGAAGGGGCCTCTTTTTCCAAGCGAAGTCTTGGAAAAAGCGTGGGTGCTTACCCCATGAGCAGTTACTCTAAATGTTCAAATTAAGCTTTAGAATGCGAAGTTGTTTTTGCGTGGTTCATAAGGGCGCGGACAGGAGTTCGGCGGAATGATAAAAAATGCAACATTATGATTGCTCTTAAAAGAGAGAGATACGGATACAACTAAATGCAGATTACCATTAAAGATTTTATCAGGTTCAGGGATTTTGTTTACAATCGTTGTGGAATATTCTTTGAAACCAAAAAGATTTATTTTGTTAAAAAACGACTTTTGTCCCGGATGGATCACCTGGGAATTACAAACATAAATGACTATTTGAACTTGCTTAATTACCGGGATAAAGATGATACTGAATTTCAGGCCCTGATTAACCTGCTTACCACCAATGAAACTTATTTTTTCCGGGAATTCGACCAGTTGGCCACCTTTGGCGAACATTGCCTGGTTGAAATCAGTGATAAGAAAGAGGAAGAGGACGACAGGATTATCAGGGCGTGGTCAGCCGGCTGTTCAACTGGTGAAGAACCTTATACCCTGGCTATTATTATCAGGGAAATTCTTGAAGATCTTGACCTCTGGCAGGTCAAGGTCTATGGCACGGATATCGATACCAATGTCCTTAACCGCTGTAGAAAAGGCGTATATTCGCCACGCTCGGTTAAAGACGTTCCTGATGAATATCTGGCCACCTATTTCAGTCGTGAGGATGAAAAGTACCGGATTAAACCGCGGATAAAAGAAATGGTTTCTTTTAAGCAGGTTAACCTGATGGATAAATTATCCATGCTCCAGATGCGGCGCATGGATTTTATTTTTTGTCGTAATGTCTTGATTTATTTTGATGAGGCATCCCGCCGGGAAGTGGCCGGCTGGTTTTACGATGCCCTGCGACCCGGCGGTTATGTTTTTCTCGGTCATTCAGAATCAATGAGCCGGATTTCAACCGCGTTCAGAATTAAAAAGATGGGCGGGATGATTGTTTACCAGAAACCTGCAGGTTAGCTGACAGTTGATAATTAACAGTTAAAAAGAGGTAACTGCTCACAGGGCACCGAATATTTCCGCGATCAGTCCGGCTTACGTATGACTAATACGCTGCGCCGACCTGATTACGAAAATCTACGGCACCCTGTAACCAGTTACAATTACAGGGGTTAGCGAAGTTAGGACGCTTACCCCATGAGTAGTTACAAAAAGAGAACATCATGGCAAGATTGCTGAAAAAGAAAAAGACATCGAAAAAAGAAAAAACTGCTTCGACCAGGGAGCAGCCATGTGTGCTGGTGGTTGATGATTCGGAAATGATTCGGAACTTTCACTGTTATATTTTAAAAAACGCGGGGTTTGATGTCCTGTCCGCGGTAGACGGGGCAGACGGCATGGAAAAGCTGTTGAGGAACCAGGTTAACATCCTGGTCACCGACATCAACATGCCCAACATGGACGGGTTTACTTTTGTCCAGCGCCTGCGGGAAAATCCTGTTTATGAAGAATTGCCGGTAATTATTATCTCTACTGAAGACGAGGCTGAAGACAAACAGCGGGGCTTTGATGCCGGGGCTAATGTTTACATTGTAAAACCTACTGAACCGGCTAAACTGGTTGAAAGCATTAAGATGCTGCTTTGATTAAAAAATCATGGATGATATCCACAAAATATTATCAGTTACTCAACTTTCGGAGTTGATGTAATTGATTGAAATTATTTAATATAATTGAATAAATTCGTCTGTCATTCCGGCTAAAAACATGCCGGAATGACGAATCGCCTATTAATTTTTTGCCATAACAAGTCGAATTTATAAGTAAAATAATAAGTCC
>JANTFJ010000021.1 GCA_024763495.1 Desulfobulbaceae bacterium
ATCATCCCTCTTGTCCATAAACTATGATTGTTTTAGCCTACTCTGAAGTTATTGCCACAGGAATACTGTCCTTATTCCTTTTCCAGGACATTTTTATCTCAAGCTTAGATTTTTTCTGTCCGGTCTTTGCCTTTATACTGAACTTGATATCGTCCTGGGGAACCAGGGTCAGTTCTTCATCTTTTGATTTCAGGACTACTCTTCCCTCTTCAAGACCGCTTAAAAGCGCATAGAGGTGGTCCCTGATTGAAGATATTGTTTCAACGCCTTCATACTTTATTTTTCTCTCATCTTCCATGATATTTTTCCTTTTAGACTTATTGTCAAATATGGTGGACAGCATCAGGCAGCCTCCCTGTCCGATTGATTCGATACCCGATTTAATCCCTTAAATTTTACACCTTGGCAGCCCCCGTATTGCGTATGCACGACATTTATGTAAAACTCTTTAGACTTTTACTAATGCTGTCTCTTTATATGTTAAATTTTATCTTAGTCAGATGTTGCAGGTATTTCTCCCTGTAATGCCTCAGTATCACCTGTTGATTCCTCAGGTATCTCATCAATATCGCTCTCCGCCTTGTCACTGATAATAAACGTTTCACTATCAGTTATATCATCTTCAAACCATGATAGTTCAAGTGTAAATTTATTTTTACTTTTTTTCTTTCTTATCTTGAATTCAATATTTACAATATCCGCAACTTCCATTTCAATTTTTTCTGCTCCATGCTCAGCTACAATAATGCCTGAGTTAAACCCTCTTTGTAAATCTTCGAGATAGGTTATAACGTCCTCAAGCTTCATGGTTCTTTTTACGTTAATTTTTTTCTCTTCCATTTTAACCTCCGTTCAGTTTCATCTCTTAAAGGAATTTCGTTGCAGAACTCTCTGAAAATCAGTAAATATTCGGCTTGCATATTGTAAATGTTTGTATAGCTTTTAAATATTATATTTCAGACAGGTTTAACAGAATGTTCAGGATTGCTTTTGCAAAAATATCCTGTTAATCCTGTTGATCCTGTCTAATTTTTTTTACTCGAATATTTACGAAAATTACGATAAATATTGAATCACTATGGCATTTTTTATTGTTCAAGCAGCATCAGGCACTTTTGGGCGGCACGTTGAAAATCAACATTGCCGGACAGTTCATAAACAGAGCATTTCGATAACAGCTTCAGATACGCTTCTTCCGATGCGGAGGCGGCAATTTTACCGGGTTCAGGCAGATAAAACAGCCCAGGTGATTTCATGAATGCGGGGAGAAGGTCTCTCCGCCTGTTGATATCTACCTTTTCCATCTGCATGGAACCTTCACCCATGGACCAGTTGAGGATAATAAGATAGTCCATGATGCCTTCCAGCTCAAAACGGTTATCACCGAAACATTCATCAAGGAATACATCATATTTATGTTCAAGGTTCCACAGTTCATCCATACCGAGCAATTTAAATTTCTCCTTTTCATGTTCGGGGATAACTGATACAAGGTCACTATTATTCAATGCGGTTCCAGGATTTATACGTGGAAGTTTTGCCACGCCGGACATGGCAACACCGCTGTTATCAGGAATTATGTTTATCAACAGTCTGTCATTGCTGACAAAAATTGTACCGAGACTCATAAGGTGGAGTGCAAGAGTTGATTTGCCCATACCTGAAAACCCGGCAACAGCCATACCCCTCCTTCTGTTCTTGACCGCTGCGGCATGGCCAAGAAGCCAGCCCTGCTGAAGTTTATGTCCGATAAAACGGTTGTTGATGAAATTGACTACCTGGTTATGGTTTTTGAGGCATGGCCCAACGGCGACATTAACATCATTTCCAAATATGAAATACATGCCTGTAAGACGCTTTTTAACTATTCTCCCATCAGGCAGCTCGCAAAACTCTTCCTTGATTTTGGTTTTTCCAGGATCCGGTTGCTTAATAATGAATTCGCAATCAAATTCAGGAGACGTACTTTCAATAACTGTAACTGTTATATCCGCAGCAGCCCCTCCGTATGTGACAAACGGCCTGAAGTAATGCTCAAGTTCATTGATAATATCTATTCGGTTCGCTTTGACATGTATGTTCATGAACTCAAACCTGAGCATTAAATCATGAATAAGTGGCTGGTTTTCAGTAATTTTATGGAAAATATCTATTGTATACGTTGAGCTGAGTTTCATTTTAACCTCTTGAATTCAACCGCCTGATCACATAATCAACATACATTGAAGCGGCATCAATTTGACAGGCTTCCAGAAGTCCGCGAAATCCACCGAACGCAGACACTTCAAACACAACCGGCCTGTCCTGATGGATGGCTACATCAACACAGGTAAAATCCAGACCGAATGGCTCCTGCGCCCTGCGGGCCAGTTCAATTATGCGTTCAGGCGGATTGAGTTTCATGTATTTTCCACCCGCGGCAGTGGTGGTGTTCCAGGCATCCTCCGTCTGCTTGCATCGTGAATATGTCGCCAGATATTCGCCGCCTAAAAAAACGACTCCCATGTCATGATCGCCTATTTCCAGCTTTTGCTGAATATACATAATCGGATGATGACCTTGATAATCCTCAATCTGCGCTCTGACGTTTGAACCTGCCTTAATCACGCACATTCCCCTGGCCTTGGTGGAATAAAGGGGTTTGAATACCGCTTCGCCATATTCATCAACTGCCGCCACCGCCTGCCCGATATCTTCCGTAATTGATGTGGGAGGCATGGGTATCCCATTTGCCTGAAGAGTGACCGTGCAGCTTAACCTGTCAAGCACCCTGAGGATTCTTTCGGGATCGGAACAGATGACCATTCCCCGTTCAGACAGAAACCTCAGCAGTTCAAGCCTGTCCAGCAGATCAGGCGAATAGCGAAACCCTATCTTTTTTATTATCAGCGCATCCAGACCTGACAGATCAACCCCTTTGTACCATGCGCTTCCTGTGGGCAGTTCCAGCCTTACACTGCCCATGTCCACAAGCAGACTGTATCCCGTCTGATCATGAACAGCCTCTGTAAGTTTTTCCGAAGACCAGCCGCCTTCAATACCTACAACGCCTATTCTCATCATTTTTTACCCATATGATCTTTTTAACTAAAAACTCCTGCCATGCAATCCAAAACCTTAATCCTTATTGATACAAGTGAAGTCATAAAATATCCATGGCCACCACCATTCCCGGGGCAGGCACAACGAAGCATGAAAATTTCTCGCGGACAGATTTTTCTCAGCGCTCTCTGCGTCTCTAACGAGCAAAGCGAGTGGGCGTGAGAACAAAAATCTTACATGGCCGCAGAGAACATAGAAAAAATCAGCAACCTTTATTTTACCGTGAAAATACATGCCGTTCACGGTCGCTTTTCATGCCGGGGGGTGTTATTCGTCCTTGCGGATAACATGAAAGTTTCGGATAAACAGGATATTGAAGTAAATTTGCATTCATTTTAAGTAAAAATTCAGGATCATTGATTGCTGCCTTCATAGTATAATATTGCCTCTGGAAGCTTGAAATCCGTCCAGAATCCTGCCTGTTCACTGTATGTAACCATTTTTTCCATGAGAAAGGTGGATCGGAAAAACATCTCCCCGGCAAACACGGGATTAAGTTCAAATCTTGTTGATGTCATAAAGGATCTTGCAAGAGCAAGGGCAATACGCGCATCAAATGTAGTATCATTCCGACGTTGAGCAAATTCCGAAGCAAACCTGTAGAGGATTTTAATGCCGTGATTCAATTTTTCTCTAAGTTCAGCCTGAAATACAGGCATCCTGAATAATGATATCAGCCCTACCGATATGTCCTGCACATAATCACTCATTTTTGAACGATAAACATCAATAAGATGTACACTTCCATCGGATGATATAAGTACGTTGTTTGCATTAAAATCCCCATGGATGAATACCCTGAATGGCGCAGGTATCAGTATCTCCACATCCTGACATTTTTTTATGAGTTCATCCGTGGAATATATTTTAAGGGAACCGATTTTTTTGCACGGTCTGAAATAGCCGGGGTGTGTTCGGCGAACGGGATCAATACGATCAAGCAACTGGTTCATGAAATCTGTTTTAAATGCCTCTCTGATCATGGTCGAACTCCATATGTAGTCCAGTGTAGTACAGACAGATCCAATTGCTGCATATATAGTCTGTATGAAACTGTTCAGGATAAGTTCGTCCAGTGTGGATCCGTGCAGAAATTCGATCAGCATGGATGAGCCGGCGCCCTTGTCTTCATAAGTGATAATCCTTGGAACAAGTCCAGGCATTATCCGGTTCCATTTTTCCAGATTTTCTTTTTCCCGCCTGATTTTTTTGGGATTACCCGCCTTGAAAATTACCTCTCTTTTATCCTTTGAATGATTTACGGACTCACTGACCGCAACCTTGCTGATATTGCAGCCGGATCGGGTCCCCCAGAAGGACTTGAAATCCATCTTTTTGGAAAAAACATTTATGCCGGTGTTTTCCAGTGACTGTTTCAAGGCATCAAACTGCTTGATCTTGATCTTTTCTCCCATTATCACAAAGAGGAGTGCTTCACCGATATTGAGTATTGAATCACCGATCCGTTCCAGATACCGGAAAATAAAAATTATGGTGACATAGGTTTCCACATCTCTGCCGGCCCTCATTTCATCAAGAGTACGGTCAAAAAATGATTTGAAGATTTTATCTATACGATCTTCCGACTTGCATATTGCCAGGGCATTACTGATATCTATCTTCCGGAAGTCAGCAGGTATTTTCTTCATTGCCTCAATTATTATTTTACACATCAGACCATAATCAAAAGAGTGCCAAAGCTGCCTGTTATAGAGATAACGGACCTGGTTCGCGATGTTCACGGTAAAATCGGCAATACGTTCCAGATTGATGGTAATGACATGTATGGCCCTTATCCTTTTTATCTCATCAATCCTGTCAGCTCCAAGCCTGTTGAGGGAGATAAAACAGTTGTTCTCAATGGTGGTTTTAAGGTTGTCGATATAATCGTCCCTGCTGACTATGGCATTGAAAAGCGATTCCTCAAAAGAACCAAGAAACCGGCATGTCCTGGAGACCTGCCTTCTGGATTCCATAAGGAGGAATTTGAAATTCTCATCAATTTCATCGAATGTTAACATCAGATGTTTCCCTTACTTCCTGTACGTCGTTATTGCGAGGGATCAGAAGTGGCAATAATCATTGAGCTGTCAGGCTTCTCATCCTGAGATTGCTCCTCGTTCCATGCCATCTTTATGGTGACTTTATTCTCCATGTCTTTTTTTTTGCCCCGTATGGCAATACGGAACAGTTCCGGAACATTTAACTCAAGCTCCTGAGATTCAGATGCAAGTATTATCTTGCGGTTCTCAATAGCTTTAATCAGGGCTTTCAGATAGCGTTTGACAGATTCAGCATCCTGCAATGATTCAAAATTGAATTTTTCCTTTGACATAACATCCTCTTGTTTTGTCAGGAGGCAAGCCTTGCCCTGTAATCATCAATGACCTGTTTCCGGCTCATATTTGCCTTAAGGAGTTCTTTTCTTATTCCAAGATCATCCCAGGGAGGCTGCACCCCGATTTCTCTTTCCGCCTTTAACTTCTTCTGTTGTTCCGGAGGCTTTATCTTTTCACCAAAATGGGTGTCGTCCCCCATGAAAACCAGCAGGCTGCGCGATCCATAATTGAGAAGGTTTTTTTTATAAACTACGGAAATCAGGAATTCCGTATATTCCCTGGATTGAGGGTTCCATATTTCATATCCGTCAACATCATATTCCGCCAGAAGGATGGGCCAGAACTGTTCAGGGTGAGGTATTACAATCCCAGCTCCAAGAGACCGGGCCTCTTCTATTATCTCCGATGTCCGGTAAAAATATTTCAAGGGGAAATCACGTTTTACAGCTTTTTTTACCGCCTTGAGAAAATATTGCGCCCTGTCAATAAATTCGTCCCCCTGTTCCTGTCTTAGCAGATCAAAATAGTTGCGAAGAAGTTTATTTTTAATAGATTCCTCAGGGATTCTGTCGTAACAGGTATCAATCATCTGCTCAATTTTTTTAACTTCGCCTGTAACAAAGCTGATAATTTCTCCCGGAGTGCCGGTTTCCTGAGCCGCCCGTTCCACTTTTTCAGCAACAGGTTTTGTAATGGCATGGATAAAATCAAACAACTGGGACGATCTGTATTTAAAAGTGTGTCTGAGGATATTTTTCAGCACGGAAGCTTCGGCGACTCTTGTACTCTCAAAGTGAAGGAGCATCTGGACTTTCCTGTTGAATCCCCTGGAATAACAGTCAACCTCAACACCTGAATAACCGCCGAATTCCATTAGGGTATTGTGTTGAGTCGGGATTATGAGTGAATCTTTTTTGTCTGGAAAGAGTGCGGTTATCCGTTCGGAAATATATTTCAGTGGTATAAATTCCGGATGCCAGTGTACGGCAAGCACATTTTCCTGCCGTCTGTAAATTTTGGCAGGGGAGACTATTCTCTTTACCTGCTCGGGACTTAGTTCAGTTGAAGTGACTGCGAAAAATCGTTCTTCATCATCTTTTGTGATAGCAGTATCAATTTTGGCCGTGGAAGTTTTTTTCACAAGCTTCATCCTTCTTTTCCTTCATTTATACGCTTTATGACATATTTCCTTTATGTTCTTAATCTCTCGAAAAGCCGCTTTCATTTCTGTCATATCTGCTTTTTCAAAGGCATATTTCATAATTTCACACGCTTTTTCATACTCATTGTAGTACTCATCTCCATAATCAGGCATTGCCGTCATGATGGCCGAGTGGGTTAAAAATTTCGTTATAATTTCCTGAGGGGGCATGAGGTCCTGTTCCAGATGTTTTTCTATTTCTTCAAAACTTTTTTTCATTCCCTTCTTCAGAGTCTTGTATTTCACCTCCCCCTGCTCCATGTGATG
Organism: Desulfobulbaceae bacterium; assembly: GCA_024763495.1. GTDB lineage: Bacteria > Desulfobacterota > Desulfobulbia > Desulfobulbales > SURF-16 > JANTFJ01. Next base: position 6,910 of record JANTFJ010000021.1, read on the forward strand.
TTCATCAATATGTTCTTTGGAGGAATAACATCGCAATTTCACAGTGGCACTGCTCTTTTTAATCTTCATGGCAAGTTTGAGCTTGGAGCATGAATCAATATCAAGATATAGGGAGTCAGATTTTATGACTGCTTCATCTGCATTTAATGCTGTCGAAAGGAGAGCCAGTATTTTTTCAGCATCCCTTCTGGTTATTTTTTTCTCAAGCTTCATATTAGACATAGCGCCTCTTTCTTAAAAATGATCATTTGTTCGAAAAAGTTGCAAGGGACAAAAAACTTTCAAGCAATACAAACTAAATTGATATTTTATTAACCTTACGGCGTAACATAGGGATCAGTTTTTGACCAAATATCTTTTATCCGCCTGTTTTTGAAGGAACTTAGCGAAATATTTTTGAATTTTGGAAAGTTTCCAAAAAGTATTGATAAGGTTCTTCCTTGTGGATTTAACAAGGGTGGAGGGGTTAAAATATGCCTCAGCATTATCAACAGTTAACACAAAGGGGGGGGTCTTCTCCCTGGCCAGGATATAACTCATGACCAACGCTCCTGTGCGATGGTTGCCCTCGTAAAACAGTTGAGGTTGGCTCACCATAAGTATATAAACACCCGCGGCACGTTTCCATACCGACTTCTTCTTTTTTTCTCCGTACCAATCTGAAAGGTGGCCTATATTAAAATCTTCCTGTTCATAAAATCGTTTATCGGTAGCACTAACATGTTTAATATATTCATTACGTACCGCAATATCCGTTCCGCACAATACGATGTAGTTCAGCTCAAGGACATGATGTATTCCGTTTTTACTGAAAAGTTTAATATTGTTGTCAAGCATACTGTTGATATAGTGATATCCACTTAACATGTTTGCGATAATAATATTATGCATAGGGTCTCTGCAAACATCCAGCCTGGCATTGATGTTGTCAAAATTTCTCTGTACCTCCAGAAGTGATTTTTCTATCTGTCTGAGGTTCAATTTATATAAATGGCCCATTAAGATTTTTTAACGATCAATTTAAAATGCCTTCCCACAGTATTAGCTGAATTCTCCGCTTAGATATTCTTCTGTAAGCTGCTCTTTTGGATTTTCAAAGAGTTCTCTCGTAGGCCCCATCTCCACAAGATAACCTGTACGGCCTCCCTGGGAAATATCAACGGAAAAGAATGCGGTTTGATCCGCAACTCTCTGGGCCTGCTGCATATTATGCGTGACTATAACCAGCGTGAAACGTTCTTTCAGTTTCACCATGAGTTCTTCTATCTGTCTTGTGGCAATGGGATCAAGGGCTGAGCATGGTTCGTCCATAAGCAGGACCCTGGGTTCGGTAGCTATTGCTCTTGCGATGCATAGTCTCTGCTGCTGACCGCCGGACAGGGAGGTTCCATTATTTTTCAACTTGTTTTTCACTTCATCCCACAGTGCCGCTCCCCTCAAAGCCTGTTCCACCTTTTCATCCATGTTGCCTTTATAACGATTGAGACGCAGACCGAAAGCAACGTTCTCATAAATAGACATTGAAAAGGGATTGGGCTGCTGAAAAACCATCCCTATGCTCCTGCGCACATTTACCGGATCCACTTTTTTATTGTAGATATCAATATTATGAAAGAGTATTTTCCCTTCAAAGCGAAAGCCGTGCACAAGGTCGTTCATGCGGTTTATGCTTTTCAGCACCGTACTCTTGCCGCAACCGGATGGTCCGATAAAGCCGGTAATCTGATTCTTGAGTATCGGCACGCTGCTGTCTCGGACAGCAAGAAAATCTCCATAGAATATCCTTTCGGCCTGACAGTTAAGGACAATCTCTTCTGATATGTTCTCATAAGGCATGCTATGAGTCTTATACAAATTTTCCGCTACGTCTGATGATTTCATAAACACAAGCCGTATCCTTTTATTTTTTTCTCTGTCCTATTGCCCGACTGATAATATTGAGGATAAAAACCATAATGACCAGGACAAGTGAGGCGGCCCAGGCCAGTTCAATTTGATTTTCAAAGGGCATGCCGGAATAGTTGTAAATCAGAACTGCCAGCGAAGCGGTAGGCCCATTGGGATGCAGCCAGTAATCGCTGAAAAGAGCTGTGAAAAGCAGGGGCGCGGTTTCACCCGCGGCACGCGCCACGGCAAGCACTACACCGGTTATGATACCAGGCATTGCAACGGGTAAAGTCACCTTCACCATGGCCTGAGAAGGAGTACAGCCCATTCCGTAAGCAGCTTCCCGCATTGGAGAGGGCACCATCTTAATTGCCTCCTCTGCTGTCAGTAATATCATGGGAAGCATGAGAATAGAGAGCGCAATACCGCCGGCCCAGGCGGAATAATGCCCCATAATCAGAACAACTGCCGCATATGCAAAGACACCCGCAAGAATGGAAGGAAGGCCTGTCATTGTCTTGGCGCAGAATCGCGCGGTTTGAGCTATCCTGCTGCAATGACCCTGTTCAGCCAGATATATTGCTGCCATTATACCAAAAGGAACCGAGATGAGGGCTGCCAGACCAATCATGAACAGGGTGCCGAGTATGGCATTTCCGAAACCTCCCCCTGTTTCGAAGGCTGTGGGAGGAAGGGAATAAAATACCTCCAGGTTCAGTCGTTTCCCTCCACGATAAATAAGCATAATCAGTACTGAGAACAATGGAAGGCACGCGCATACGGCTGCAAATATGGTTATGCTGCTTAGGACAATTGATTTGAGGGTCCGCACCTCAAAGTGCCGGCGTTCAAGCATGTCAGGCTGCAACGGTTCACCATTACCGGAATTCTTGAAATTCATTTCATGCTCCTGCAATCGCACCTTGTGATAATTGTCGCGCCCGCAATATTAACCAGCAGGGTTATCAACAGCAGTACGCAGGCTGCATACATAAGGACGGATGCCTCATATTCACCGGCTTCAGGGAAATTCAGGGCCAGCAGGGTGGCCAGGGTATCGGCAGGTGAAAAAACCGAAAGGCTTATGTCGTTGGAATTTCCCACCAGCATGGCAAGGGCCATTGTCTCACCCAGTGCCCGGCCGAAACCAAGCACCAGGGAGCCGAAAATTCCTCCTGAGGCAGTGGGAAGCATCACCCTAAGTATAGCCTCCCAGCGCGTGGTGCCCATGCCGTAAGCAGCCTCCTTTGTCTTGAGAGGAACGGCCAAAAGGGCATCCTGAGAAATAGCGGCCACTGTGGGCAGTATCATGATGGAAAGGACAAGCGCTGCGGGAAACATGCCCGGACCGCTGAGGCTTGTTGAAAAAAAAGGAATCCATCCGAAATGGTTATGAAGATAGTCAGCCAGGGGCCTGATCAACGGGATAAGAACAAAAATACCCCAGAGACCATATACAACGCTTGGTATGGCCGCAAGCAGCTCTATAATGTTCTTAAGTACTATCTGGATTCTGTAGTGCAGAAAATCCTGCGTCAGGAAGATGGCAATTGCAATTCCAAAGGAGCCGCCCAGTATCAGCGCCAGTATCGAACTGTAAAGAGTTCCCCATATTTCCGGAAGGATACCGAACTTTCCCGCATTGACATCCCATGTGGTTGATGTAATAAATTCCAACCCGAATTCACTGATTACCGGCAGGGCCTTCCCCCCTATTTTAAATACTATATAAAAAAGAACAAAAATTGTACCAAGCGTGAATGCATGTGTAACCCATCGAAACACCTTATCAAAAAAGATATCTCTCTTTGATACAGGTCTGGAAAGTGTATCTGTTGCATCCCATATTGACTGCTGTTCCATGGCCATAAACAGGCTCCTGATATTCCAGGGTGCTCAGCAGAGCACCCTGGAAAAAATTCCAGCTTTTACTTAATATTGGCCGAGGCCCTGTGTACAATCTCCACAACATTGTCTGGAAGCGGGATATATCCAGCCCTGTCGGACAGCTTCTGCCCCTCATCGAGACAGAAATTTATCATCTTGCGAAGCGCCTGGGCCTTTTGAGGGTTATGGTATTTTTTATAAAACAGCATCCATGTATATGTGGCGATGGGATAGGATTTTTTACCTGCGGGATCAGAGAGCCATACCCTCATATCAGGAGGAATTTCTGCGTTTGCAAGGGCGGCCTGTCCGCTTGCAAGACCAGGAGCCACAAATTTACCCTCTCTGTTTTGTAAACTTGCCATGGGAAGTCCTGTCATCCTGGCAAAGCCGTACTCTATATATCCAATGGCGCCGGGGGTCTGTTTGATGGTTGCGGTTACCCCGTCATTTTTTGGTGACTTTACAATTTTGACGCCGGCAGGCCAGTTAATGGTTTTGCCGAATCCAGGCCCATCCTTGAAATCCCTGCAGATGGTTGCAAGATGCTTTGTAAAGACAAATGTAGTGCCTGATGAGTCCGCCCTGACAACGACGGTAATCTCCCTGTCCGGCAGTTTAACGCCTGGGTTTGCAGCCATTATGGCAGGATCATTCCATTTTTTGATTTTGCCGAGGAATATGGCGGGATATACATTGCGAGGCAGATTCAGCGCTTTGATCCCTTTCAGATTGTATGAAAGTACAATCTCTCCGGCGGTCATGGGAAGAAGCTGAACGCCCTCCTTTACCTGGGCAATCTCCCTGTCATTCATGGCTGCATCGCTTGCGGCAAAATCAACTGTATGATTGATAAAATCACGAATGCCCGCACCTGAACCCTTGGACTGGTAATTTACCTGAATGCCGGGATTGGCCCGGCTGAACATTTTAAACCAGGTTGTGTAGAGTGGCGCGGGAAAACTTGCCCCTGAGCCCGTGAGCCTGACCTGATCTCCGGCAAAGACGGAACCTGTACCGGCAAAAATAACCGATAGAGCTAAAATGGCTGCCTTGAAAACATTTTTGTACTTCATGTGCGGGTTTCTCCTTTTCTCCTGAATGGTAAGCCATGAACCACCATTAAACATCGCACTGGTTCATATAATGCTATTTAATTTTAACATACACAGTATTTGTTAGGATTTTGTTAGATTATTATTTGTATTGTATTAGTGATGGGAAACAGCATATAAGCATAACGGGTTAGCCATAAATTGAATTCCTGCTTGAATGGCGGTGAAATCTTCACATAAAAATAACCTGAATCTAACAACAATTTAAAAATACAGTTGTAAGCATAAAATTCGTAGGGAGCATTCCCCGTTTGTCCCCGGAATTGATAAAAAAAGCAGGTTATACTGTAGGGACAAACAGGGAACGCTCCCAATTCGTAAGGATCAATTAAGTGCCGGCAATCAGAATTTGATGGTCTTGTAAAAAATCAGAGCAAATGAAACCTCATGCAATATGATGCATGAACAGGTAGCAGCCATAAGCATATATCGTATGAATTTTATTCGCACGCTCAATTCCTATGCTTTTTACGAGAGCATCGGGGTTCAGCTTTTGAATATCCGGGGAGGTGCCTGCCGTGAACAGTCAACATTACAGATCAATATTCCTGTCCGACATGCATCTGGGCAGCAGGGATATTCACAGTAAATATCTTCTGGATTTTCTTGAGCATAATAGTTGTGATTATCTTTATCTTGCCGGTGACATTATTGATCTATGGAAATTTGGAAACGGGTGGTACTGGCCCCCGATTAATGACACGATAGTTCGACATGTTTTTGATGCTGCCCGTAGAGGCACAAAAATTTTCTATATACCGGGCAATCATGACGAAATACTTCGTAATTACAATGGTCGGTACATAAATGGAGTAAAAATAGTTAGGGAAGCCTTACATTACACCCTTGACGGTCGCAGATTCCTCATTGTTCATGGAGATGAGTTTGACCCTGTTACTACATATAACCAGTGGCTTGCGAAATTTGGCAGCAATGCCTACAGTCTGCTTCTCGTACTGAATAGATACCTGGGCCGGTACCGGAGGAATATGGGTCTGGATTACTGGTCATTATCCGCCTTTCTCAAGCATAAAGTCAAAGAGGCAGTGAATTTCATGAGTAACTTTAAAAAGGTAATCGCAAGCCATGCCAGGGTGTGTGATGTCGACGGCATAATCTGCGGTCATCTACATAGTGCGTCCCTTGAGGACATGGAAGAGATTTTATATATCAACACAGGTGACTGGGTAGAGAGTTGCACGGCACTTGTTGAAAATCATGATGGAAGACTGCAACTCATACAGTGGGCGGAAAAATATGCACTGCTGTTTGATGAACAACGCCGGGAAACGGGACACGGGTATGAATATAGCCATAGCGACAGACGCCTGGCGGCCGCGGGTTAACGGAGTTATCACTACTTATGCGATAGTATCTCAGTTGGCAAATGGCAGAGTGGACGGATCACCGGATCCTATTCAAGGGGGGTTAAAGACATTCCTTCAGGGCCGGGACAGAGGCCTTTTGAGGTGGATTCTTATAAAGATTAAATCTGATGATATTCATGGTCCATCACAGAATATTGCTTGCCAGCTCAGCAAGTTCCGACCTTTCTCCTTTTTCAAGATTAATATGTGCGTACAGGGGTTGTCCCTGCATCTTTTCTATGAGGTAGCTCAAACCGTTTGACCGGCTGTCCAGGTAGGGATGATCAATCTGGCAAATGTCGCCCGTAAAGACTATCTTGGTTTGCTCGCCGGCCCTGGTAATAATGGTTTTTACCTCATGCGGTGTCAGGTTCTGCGCCTCATCAATGATCATGTACATCTTTACCAGACTGCGGCCGCGAATATAGGCCAACGGTTCAATAATCAGCTTATCCTCGTCCAAGAGACGGTTAAGGCGCTGGCGCATTTCGCTCTTTTCCGAAAATTGATTGCGGATAACACTTAAATTATCATACAGCGGCTGCATGTAGGGACGTATTTTGGACTGTATATCACCGGGAAGGTAGCCTATGTCCTTGTTTGACAGGGGAACAACTGGACGGGCAAGAAGAATCTGCCTGTAGTTCCCGCGATTCTCCAGCGCAGCCGCAAGGGCCAGCAGGGTCTTGCCTGTACCTGCCTTGCCTGAAACAGTTACCAGCGCAACATTATCATTGCACAGTGCGTGAACGGCAAAACTCTGTTCAGCATTGCGCGGCGTTATCCCGTAAACGGTTTTCTTGCGGACATTGAGAATGGAATCGTGCCGGGACTGAAAGGTGCAAAG
>JANTFJ010000022.1 GCA_024763495.1 Desulfobulbaceae bacterium
TGGATCGGAGTCTCGTTCCTCGCTTACCTCCGGCTAAAAACATGCCGGAATGACAGACGAATTTATTCAATTATATTAAATAATTTCAATCAATTATGTCAACTCCGAAAGTTGAGTGACTTATAACTCCAGCCTGTAAGCGTTCTCCAATGCCTTAGATTAGTTCAGTAGGGCCTGCGCCGCATACTGTTGTTATGTAAGACAGGCTGATCGCGGGAAGAGGTAAGGGTTCACTCAAAAACTAAATTAGAATGCGAACTTACTTTTGAGTGAGCCCCTTAAACAGGGACGGTTCCATTAATTTTGCCGGATCCCGCTTCCTCATGGTAATCATCATCGGCATGACAGCGCTCAATAAAGTACACCCGGACGGCGACAGCCCCATAACTGTAAGGGATTCAAGGGACACCGTCATGTGCGTGCTTCACGCCCGGCGATGATACAGTAGGGATATCAAGGAGTGAAGGGCGCGCGGGGTGGTGTTCATGGGGCGCTTACATTGATTTAATAGGATTTTCGTTCGAGGTCAAGGCATACGAAAAATTCTACCGCAGGCATCTGAATTCTACCGCAGGCATCTGGTTGATATCCCGTGGACAAAATTTTTTGTATAACGCAGAGATCTGACTGAAATACGATAGCGCTCAATAAAGTACAACCGTCCGGTTGTACTTTATTGAGCGCTATCCGGTAATAAATCGCTGGAGAAAGAGGTCAAATTGTTTTTCAAACGGATCGCATCAAAAGAATTCTTGCTGCTCCCCTTGCTTGACCTGTTATTTGTCGGTTTCCTGGGCCTGCCCGCAGCCTGCTCCATGACTACTTTTCCCTTAAGCCAGCCATTAATCGCTTTTGTGAATCTAATTTCCGCCTGGATTTTTTTATTATCTGTTTCCTTGATATCCGCGACAGCCTCCTCGAAAATCTCCCAGCCGGTTTTGAGAAAATTCATGAAGTTGTTCGTTGGCCTGCTTGTTATGACCGGGGTAGCTTATTGTGTTTTGTTCTGGATGTTTTTCTTCGAGGTAGGCTATGGACCTAACCGCAATCTTATTCTGTTTGTTGTTTTTAATTCCGGTCAGGTATTTTTGCATGCCTTGCAGACTTCTCCGGTTACTTTTTCCATCATTTCTATGGTTATTCTGCTGTCCACGGCAGTTTTTGCCATTTGGCATCAGCGTCTGGCGGATCAGCTTGCCGATACCGTTTCCATGAAGAGATTCGCCGGGGCCGCGATCATGGCGCTAGGCATTGTTTTACTGACTGCGCCATATCTCTACCTGCGGCTGTCATCGGTGGCTGTTGATCGTTATGTGTTTGAGAATATGAAGGTGCGCCGTATATGGGCTGATAATGTGCAAAACATGAAAAATGAATTACCGGAGAAGATTCCTTACCATCCTCGTCCGTCCGGCCTGAATCAGGGGCCCGTCATAATTGTTCTGGTTGAGTCGTTGCGGCATGATCTTCTGGAAATGGAACCTTCCCCCATTCTCTTTCTCAAAAGTCTCAGCTCAGAGTCGGTGGTTTTTGAACGATCTTATGCATCTTCTTCACATTCAAATTATGCCGATCTGGCTATCTGGTACTCACAATACCCGCTTAGGTTCAAAAATATTCAGCAGTATCCCGTTGATGCTCCCTGGCGGGGAAAATCTATTTTTGAGGCGTTCAAGACCCATGGATACCAAACCGCCTATATTTCATCTCAAAACGAAAAATGGGGGGACATGGTTAACCGGTTAAAATGGGGTGTTGACTATTTTTATCATTCAGAGGACTACCATGGCCCCACATGGGTTAATAAAGATGACCGGGCGGGATTAGTTCGGTTAATGGAAAATGGCTGTGCGTCAGCCGGTAAGATAGAGGATAGTGAAACATTGCGTGTTGCCGCTGAGTGGATTGCGGGTCAAGCCGGAAATAAAAAAATTTTCCTGGGACTGAATTTGCAAAATACTCATTTCAGTTACGTTATTCCGCCAGGAGGAGACGAGCCCTTCCAGCCGGCCGTATTGGATTTTGAGACGGTTTATTACAGTTGGCCGCAAAGTAAAAAAGATATTGTGAAAAACCGCTATTTAAATGCGGCCTTTAATGTAGACCGGCTCCTGCGGGAATTTTCCGAGGAGTTAAAAAAACTTGGGGTTTGGGATGACTGTCTTTTTGTTGTTATTGGTGACAGCGGCGAGGCTTTTTACGAGCATGGAGTTGCTAATCATTCCGGCCCCATGTTTGAAGAGGTCATGCGAACTGTTTCTTTGGCCAGAGTTCCAGCAAATATTAAAAGTTCCATAAAGCGTATTACAACTCCGATCAGTCATATTGATATTGGCCCCTGGGTTTTATCCCAACTGGATATGCCGATTTACCTTTCAGGGGAGCGTGAGCAGGGCCGGAGGAACAAGTGTTTCGCCAATTTATTTGTATGCCAATGCCATGGTTCGGCAGTATGGGGTTCTTCATTGGCCCTGGAAATTTTTAAAAACAGAGTACCCATATTTTAAAGTTGAGTTGTGTAACCTCATGGCAGACCCTGGAGAAACCATTAATCAGGCCTTTAATCAACGGGATATTGCCAGGGGGTTTGAGAAAGAACTCGATGCCTGGATAGTTAAACAGCTTTCTTATTATAGCTCCCCACAACTCTATACAAACTTTCAACCTCCGCGTTATTATCCCTGATCTTAAGAATTTGTGTATCTATTCACTCATGCTGAAATTAATATCTGGAGTTCCAGGAGGCCATCTGAGCCGTAACAAGCGGGTTGACTGTTAAGCGGCATCCAAACTGTCAACATGCCATAAGATGTCAGTATTAAAAGAAATCATCCGTTTCCCCCCTAATACTTAAAAGAACCTCAGCCCCTGTAGGAGCCCAGCCCTAAGTCATGCCTTGCCCTATGTTTTATCGCCCAGGGGACTGGGCTCCTACAGGAGGGCTGGGTTGTGGGCAAGGCCCACCATACACTTCATTTCTGCGAATTTATTTGGTTAGTGAACCATAAATCATGACAAAAAAATTGAATATTTTTTATTTTTATGTTATTTAAAATTTATATGTATAACTTGTTGAAGTATTGAAGCATTAAACTATTTTACGATATACTTTAGCAGCTTGATGAGCGGCAATGGTTTGAGGAGAATATGAACATTCAAATAATGCGAATATTTTGCTTGAGCCTTAAGCGTTTGATTATCTCGTTAAAAATCAAAATCGGCCCAAAATTATTCCTTCTCCAGGAAAATGGAGAAACAGGGACTAAATTACGGATTTGTCCTGAAATAATAAATTAATTTTGTGCGAATCCCGCATCCGGCAACAGTTTTTTATGAGATTATCATAATGTCAACATTTTTTTAATGGAGGTTTTGGTTATGGAAAAATTAAGGAATAAAATTATTACGGTGCACAGTAAAATAAGCAGCGTCCATCAGCAGCTGACCCGGAATGACAAAGGGGCGACGATGATTGAGTATGCCCTGGTAGTGGCCGGAGTTGTTGCTGTTGCCGTAGTGTTTTTTGGAGCGGCCGGAGGCGGCGGGACGCTGACAAATGCGCTAAGAAACACACTAAATAATGTCGTAAGTAATTTATAAACTAATATCGTAGCTGTTTTGAACTTGAAACTAATATAAGCAGCTAAATCAGCAGCTAAAATGGAACCGGCTGAGAAGCTGTCTGGGAACAGGTGTTTTCCTTAAATTTAAGGTATTTTTTAAAAGAATAACGCTTAGGGCTCATTCAAAAATAACTTCCCATTTTAGAGGGGGAACTGCAACACTCCTTACAGCGATCTCAGGATACCAAAATCCCCAACGTAGCATAGCTACGCCTGCGGTTTTGTCATCCTGAGATCGCTGCAATATGCATCACATTTCCCTCCTCAAAATGTAAATTTATTTTTGAATGAGCCCTTAGTTGAAAAAAAGGAGACTGTCGGCCAGCATCCTGTGACCCCAGTTCGCTGCCATTATGGTTTTTGTTCCTGTTGCCTGGGAGGTTGTCTGAGAAAAAAGGGCATTTTTGGACAGTCTCCCGGTTTCAACAAGTGAACATTACAGGCTGCGAAGTAAAATCTGTCGAAAAACTGAGATGTTGGCTGGATTATCAGGCAGCAGCACGGCAACCCCAGGATTTCAGGAGCAGGGTTTGATGGAAAAATCTGAATAGAGTCCGGTATCTTAATGTCCTTCGAAGTCTGGATTTTATCTGGTTTAAGGAGTTTTCCCCTCAATATCTGGAGGCTGCCTGATAATAATGAGTGCCTCCACCTACACCCCCCCCTTTTTTTTTAATTTATGGTATTTACGACTATGAAACAGTTACTAAATCGTCAGGGCGCGGCAATGGTGGAACTGGCTATAGCAATTCCACTTTTTATAGCCGTGCTGCTGGCCGTTATTGATTTCGGACTTTATTTTAATAACCGTATTGCCCTGCAGACGGCAGCTTATAATTATGCCAAGCAGGCTGATGTCGGCATCGGCAAATGCGTAACTCCCCCGAATAATGCCATTATTAATGAAAGTGTAGCCGGAGTTATCACGAATACCGTTGATATCTCCATAGCAGGAAGTAAAGTCGGCACTGCACCGATGCAGAGATACGTAGTTAACTTAACTTATAATACCCCCGCGAACCCACTTTTATCAACACTTACCCAAGGCATTGGTCTTTACCCAATAGCGGTCAATGGTGTTGCTCTTTGTCAGTGATTTGTCAGTTTATAAGGAGAAGCAGTGAAAAATAATAAGGCCAATTTTGTCCTCATCGGGATGACGGTACTTTCGGCCCTTGTTGCTGTTGTTCTGGTCTATATTTATATCAATGCCAGGGTAACAAGCGCCCGCCAGGAAATGGAGACAAAATACGCTACCCTTACCGATCAACTCGATATGGCGGATGTTGTGGTCTGTGCTGAAGATATTCCGGCCGGAACCGTTATCCTGCCGGAAGACCTGGAAGTACGGAAGATCAACCTGGAATCCCTTGGCGATGCCGATTTTATTTCTGACCCAGCCCTGGTTATTAACCGTAAAATCCAGCAGAACATGTACAAAGGGGAATGGATCGTCAAGGAAAGGCTGCGGCATGTTACTCCGACCGGGGTAAGCAAAATTATCATGGCTAAAGGTAATCGGGCTATCCGTCTCTGGCTTAACCCGACCAGCGGCCTGCTGGGTCTCATTAAACCTGGCAGCATGATTGATGTCATGGCTGTATTACCTGCTTCTAAAGGAGGCCAGAAGGCCGGCAAAATTGTCCTGCAGAATATTCGGATTCTGGCAGTGGCCAACAGGCTTGATTATCATTCTGCGGTTGAAGAAAAAACTGAAAACAAAGACGCAAAGGTTGAGGGCGGGCCAAGTAAGGCTATGCCCAAGGCCACTACTGTTACCCTTGAAGTAACTCCGGAGCAGGCCCTTGATCTCACCCTGGCCATGGAAGTCGGCAAGCTTCACCTGGCTCTGCGTAATCCGGATGATCAGGAGATTGTGGTATCATCACCGGCATTACAGCAGTCAACCCTGCTTACCAAGGGGAAAAAGGCGGCCAGGAGAGCTGTCAAGAGGAAGAAGAAAAAAACCAAGAAAGATACTGTGACTATTATCAGTGGCGACAGTGTTAACACAGAGGTTATCAACAAATGAAAAATATTGTAATGTTTTTTGTCGGACTGTTACTCCTTTGCCCGGCTTGGGGTTTCGCGCAGGATGATATTATCAACCTGTCGGTTAATGAAAGCTATGTGTTAAACACCCTTCTCAAGGTCAACAGGGTTCAGATCGGTAACCCGGAAGTGGCAACAGTCAAGGTGTTGAACGCTCACGAGTTGATGCTCAGCGGCAAGGATGTCGGCGAAACGGATGTCAGGATATGGGACAAGGATAAGCAGGAGAAACTGTTCGTTGTACGGGTCGGGGTTAAGGCCATGACTACCAAGCAGGTCGCCGAGATCGTCAAGCAGGTTTCACCTGACGGCAGCATCAGTTTTACCCTGACCCCGCAGCGTCTTCTCCTTACCGGAACCGTGCCTAATGCCAGCCGGGGCGAGCGCCTGGAAAAGATTCTCACCAACCTTGATTATAATGTCGTCAACATGATAACCGTCAGCGGACAGCAGCAGGTTCAGCTTTTTGTCAGGGTGGCCGAGGTGGTCAAGGGCAATCCCATGCGGGCCGGGGTGTCATTCCGGGACAAGAGAGACCGTTATGGTGTTACTCCTCCAGGTAACCTGGGTAATTCCACCAGTTTTCTGGTTAATGCCGACGAAATTATGCTTGATGTCAGGGATATAATTTTTCCTCATAATGACGCGTTTCAAATAGGGGTTAATCCTTCGGGTACTGATTTTTACGGGGTTTTGTCTCTCATGGAAGGCCATCATATCGCCCGGTTGCTGGCCCAGCCCACCCTGGTGGTTGAATCAGGCAAGTCGGCAAGTTTCCTGGCCGGCGGCGAGATTCCTATTCCGGTGGCCCAGGATAACAATACCATCTCGATTGAGTGGAAGGAATTCGGGGTAATTCTGGATTTCTCCCCGGTTATCCTGGAAGACAATATTATTGCTATCAAGCTTAACCAGGAAGTCAGTGCTCTTGACTGGAGTAATGGTATTGCCCTGGGCAGCCTTTTGCTGCCCGCCTTTACCACCAGGAATACCGAAACCAGCGTAAAGGTGCGTGACGGTGAAAGTTTCGTGATCAGCGGCCTGCTTAATGAGGAAATTCGTTCAACAGTGGATAAAGTGCCGTTCCTGGGGGACATTCCCATTCTTGGCGCCTTATTCCGTTCCAGCGCTTTTGATAAAAATGAGACTGAACTGGCGGTCGTGGTAAGCGCTAAAATCGTCAGCCCCATTGCCGCCGGCAACAAAATTACCATGCCTGGAGAGAAGATGACAAATCCCGGTTTCTGGGAAGCATTTTTTCTTGGCAAGGAGATGGTTGAAATGGATGATAGTGAAGTAATTACCAACCTGCTGCAACCTGTCGGCCTGGAGACTCCCTGATGCAGAATGCCAGTGACGCCCTGTCTGGTTCCCGTAAAAATGCCTTGTATATCGGTTCGGACGGGGTGACCTACAGCCAGATGGCCAGGGCCTTGACCCTGCTTTATGATTTAAGCCGTGAAGAGATCAGGGCGGCCTACCGGCCTTCAACAGCCCCTGACCTGGTGTTTATCCAGGCGACCGGCCCTGATGCCTTTAATGCTGTTGAGTTGATTCCCGGTATCCGTGATTCTGTTGGTTCCGCCCCTGTTTTTGTGATCATTGACAGCCGGGATGCTGATATCCTGCTTGCTGCCAGCAAGCAGGGTATCCAGGGTTTTGTCGAGATTCCTGATGATATCCCGAATCTGCTCTCCATCGTCAATAAAGAACAGCAACGGAGCAGTGGGGCGTTTGCCGGTGTTCTCGGTACTTTTTTCAGCCTCAAAGGAGGGGTCGGAACCACGACCCTGGCCGTTAACGTGGCTGAGCAGCTTGCGCTCTATACCGGGGGGTCGGCTATCCTGGTGGATGTCAATATGCCCCTGGGAGACAGTTCATTATATATAGAACATGATGAACGGGAGAATTATTCACTTAATGATTTTATTTTAAATATTAACCGCATGAACCCTGATTTAATGGAAAGCGCCATTGCCCGGCATAAATCCGGGCTCAGGTACCTGGGGCTCCCTAATAATCTCGCGGATCTTGAATGTGTTACCGATGTTAATATCAAGATGGTTCTTACTGTCCTTCGTCGTTACTATAATTATGTAATTGTCGACTGTGCCAGTGATTTTAGCCCGGTGACCCTGGCCTGCCTTGACGATTCATCTTTTATTATGCTTGTTGCCGAGCCCTCTCTCTCTTCCATCCGGGCAGTGCGAATTGCCTATGATACCTGCCGTCAGCTCGGCTATTCCCCGGAGCGGCTTAAATTTATTCTTAACCGCAGAACAGATCAAGGTGATGAAATAATTAACGAGTTGCTGGGAGCCCTGCAGATACCGGTTACCGCTGAGGTTGAGAATAATTATATGACCTTCCTGGAGGCTCTGCAGAAAGGCTGCCTGCTTAATGAGTTTGCTCCTCAGTCTCTGGCCAGCCGGCAAATCAGGGATATTGCCTCCCTGTTACTGCCGGAAGGTTCGGAACAAATTATGGAGCAAGATATCTCTTCCGGCAAATCCGGCTGGTTTGGCGGTTTGTTTGGCAGCCGTTCCGGTGTCAGGCAGGGTGAGGCCCTGAAATGAACCTGCAAAAACGTCTGCAGATGAAGCCGGGGTCAACCACGGCAGGCGATATTCTGCCTAAACCCGCCAGGCCGCAGGCTCAGCATCCGACATCTTTCCAGTTCGGCGACCATGTGATGGTCGGCAAGATCAAGCAGGAGTGTCAACGGCGGGCGGCCGAGGATGAGGCTTTTTATCGGGCTGACTCCCTGGAAACCAGGGCCGACCTTGCTCCCAGGGTCGGTACCTTGATTCGTGATGTCTCAGGGGAGTTCGGGCATCACCTGACGGAAAATGAAATCCGCCAGCTCGGCTCGGAACTGCTTGATGATATTTACGGCCTGGGGCCTCTTGAATATCTTATGGCTGATCCGACTATAAGTGATATCCTGATCAATGGCCATGACCAGATATATATAGAACGTAACGGCCAGATAGAAAAATCGGATATTTCCTTTGTCAGCGAGGATCACCTCCGTAACAAGGTTGAAAGAATGCTTTATGGGGCAGGACGCCGGGTGGATGAAGCCTCTCCCCTGGTTGATGCCCGCCTGCCTGACGGTTCCCGGATCAACATTATTATTCCCCCTCTCGCTCTTAACGGCATAACGGTTTCTATTCGTAAATTTCCGGAACAGCATCTTCGGGCCAAGGATATGATAATCATGGGAACCATGGTTGAACCGATGTTCGAATTCCTTGACCTGGCAATTAAATCAAAATTAAATATTCTTATCTGCGGCGGCACCGGCTCAGGCAAGACAACGACCCTTAATATGCTGAGTGGATGTATTCCTGATGATGAACGGATTGTCACAATTGAGGACAGTGCTGAACTCAGGCTGCAGCAGCCCCATGTTGTTCGTCTTGAAACCAGGCCGCCAAACGCCGAGGGCCTCGGAGAGATTACCCAGCGCGACTTACTTCGTAACGCGCTGCGCATGCGGCCGGATCGAATTATTATCGGTGAGGTTCGCGGCAGCGAGGTTCTTGATATGCTGCAGGCCATGAATACCGGCCATGACGGCTCAATGGCTACTATTCATGCCAATAACCCCCGTGACAGTATCAGCCGCCTGGAACTTATGATTAATCTAAGCGGTATTAACCTCAGCGGTAAAGCTGTTCAACGCCAGATTGTCAGCGCTCTTGACCTGATTATCCATATTGACCGCTGCGGCGACGGGGTGCGGAGAATAGTGTCCATTACCGAGCTTACCGGCAGTGAAAAAGACACTATTGTTCTCCAGGAAATATTTACCTATGAACCCCTGGCCGTGCCTCATTACGGCAAAAAGGGAATTTTCAAGGCAACCGGGATTCGGCCTGATTGCGGGAACAAGCCGGCCTGCGTGACAAACATCGACCTGGCGGCAATATTTAACTGCGAGATTGAGGTTTAGGCATGGATTCTCTCGACATACTGCTTTGTCTTGCCGTACTGGCCCCTTTTGCCATGTTCATTGTCCTGCAGATAAAAAATGCCCGGCTTGATCATCAGCTTACCATTCGGCGGATAAAAAAACGAATAGGGATGCCGGAAAAAGTTCTGGATGTATCATCCGGCTCAGAGAAAAATCCATTTACCCTGTTATTTGACCGCCTGGGTGCCTATATTCTCCAGGCCGGTATTGCTGAAGAAAAGGTCAGGCATATTATCTGGATCGGCCTGGGGTTGGTTTTCTTCAGTTTTGCCATGTTGGCACTCTTTGATAACTTAAAACCTTTTGTCCACATGATATTTGTTGTGCTGCCCTTTATTCTGCCGGTTTTTGTAATGCTAAATATTATTCGGCGCCGGCAGCTCTTTGTCCGTCAGCTCCCTGATGCCATTGAAACAATGGTTCGCTCTCTTTCCGCCGGTAACGGCATTGACCAGGCCATGCTGATGATCAGTGAGGATTTCCCCCAGCCTGTCTCCGGGGAATTCCGGCTGATGACCCGAAAAATTCAGCTTGGCGTGCCATTTGACGAGGTAATGAACAGTTTAAGGCAACGCCTGTCAATCGCCGAGGTTCATTACCTGGCCCTGGTCCTGATAATCCAGCGGGAAACAGGGGGGCAGCTTATCAAAATTCTTGAGCAGCTTGCCGCCCTTATGCGGCGCCGGGTTGTGTTCTACGGTAAACTGAAGGCTGTTACCGCCGAGTCTCGTTTTACCGCTTTTTTTATCGGCGGCCTGCCATTAGTATATATCGGCTATCGTTATTTTTTTGATCGGCAGAGTTTGAATTTTTTCCTGCACGATCCCTTCGGAATGATAATATTTAAAAGCAGCCTGGCCCTGATTTTTATCGGAATAGTTATTTTGAAGTACATAACAAGGATCAGTTTTTGATGACGACCTCTCTGATAGCCATACTCGGCTTTGCGGCCCTGTCCGGCTGCGGTGCTGGATTATTGCTCTACGACCGTTTCCTGGGGCGTATTATCCGCTTTCGCTCCAGGCAGAGAATACGGCGGGTGTTTGCCGATACCCAGTCATTCCATTTACCCGGCCCCGTGGAAGCTGAAAAGATGTCTTTCTGGGCCACCCTGGGGATGGCCCTGTCACCTTCAAGCTTGACCGAACTGGATAAGACCAGAAAGAAACTTAATATGGCCGGGTTTCGCCGGGAAGAGCATATCGGTATTTATTACATTGCCAAATACGGCGCGGCGTTGGCTGCCCTCTGCCTGGGCGCTTATCTCTGGCATACCGGAATAATTCCTCCTGCGGCTATTATTATCAGTGCTGTGCCGTTTCTGCTGCTGCCGGATATTACCCTGCTGCTGCTCACCAGAAGGCGCCTGCAGAAGGTTACCCTGGCCCTGCCGGATTTTATTGACTTGTGTAATGTCAGCATGACTGCCGGCCTGAGCTGGCTGATCAGCGTCAAGAGGGTTATCCGGGAACTGGAGTCTATCCATCCTCAGCTCTGCCGGGAATTCTCCCATCTTTTTGACCAGATCCAGACCGGCATGAACCGTATTGAGGCCTTTAACCAGCTGGCTAAAAACAACCCGGTTTCGGAAATGCAGTACCTGGTTAATGTCCTGATCCAGAATGAAAGAATGGGTAGTTCGATTTCAAGCGCCCTGGCTGATTTTTCGCAGCGTATTTACCAGATGCGTCAACAGACCATGGAGGAGAAAGCTGGTAAACTGTCGGCCAAGATGGCCATTGTAATCCTGCCTTTTCTCCTTTTACCTTATATCCTCATCATGGTCAGTGAACAGATGGTAGGTCTCTGGCGAATGTTGACTTCATGAAGATTATTATTGTCCTGCCGGCGGTTTTACTGTTGTTGAGCGGCTGCCTGGCTGAAAAGAATGACCCGGCTGTAACGGCCATGCAGGCCATGCAGGCCCGAATTAAAGAAAATAATACTGTTGTCAAAGAAGAAAAGCCGTTAAAAACAGTTCTTGATGACAAGGAGCAGCTCCGCTTTCGTCTCGACTACGCCCGGCTGCTGATCAAGGACAACAAGATCAGCGAAGCTGAACACCTGCTCGATTCTTTACGGAAACATGAGGCGATTGCGCCGGATGTCTACCCACTGCTGGCAGAGGTCTATGAATTACAGAAAAACTGGCAGCATGCCTATATTTCCTGGGATGTGGCCTGCAAGCTGGATAACAGCCACAATCTTGATTTACAGTCGCGCCTGGCTCGTGCCGCCTTGCTCTGTGAAAAATATGACATAGCTGAACAGGTATACCAGCAATGGCTGTCCCCGGTTAACCATGGAGATAAGAGAATACAGGTTACCGCCCTGAATAATCTTGGTTTTACTTACCTGCTGCAAAAAAAATATGAGCAGGCTGAGATATATTTAAAGCAGGCCCTGGAGTTTGATCCTCTTGATAAAAAAGCCCTGGCTAACCTCAGGTTGCTCCAGGAATTGAGAACCAGAAAGAAACAACAGGTAACAGTTCGCCCGGAGGATCTGCCCTTGGATAACTGTTACAAAAAAAGAAAGGAGACGAGCAAATGAAAAGTGCAATTAAGGTGTTAAGTATCCTGACTGTCCTGGCCATGGCCACTGTATGTTACGCCTCGGAAAATGACGCGGCTTATGAAACTCCCATGGGCCTGACCCTGCAAAACATGATTATGCTGCAGCAGTCGAAACATGATAAAAAACTAGTTAAAATGAGAGAACATTTTTATTATCTGCCGGTTGAACAGGCTGCGTTACTGAATAAAAATGAAATTAAGCGTGATTGATTCCTGGTTGTCAGCCTGGTTGTCAGGGAACCCGCTTCACTCCCACCCTGATCAACATACTGACATCAATTTTTTTAGAGAGAAAAACCTATGAATTACTTCAATATTCCGAAAAAAATAAGGAATTTCTTTTTTTATAATTCTCAAGGTAATATTTCCCTGCTCGCTGCATTTGGTATCTTTACCGGAATCCTGGTAATTGCCCTGGTGGTAAATATCGGCAACCTGTTTGCCAAAAAAAATCTTGTCCAGGATACTGCTGATGCCACATCATCGGCATTGCTTGCTCATCAAATTGTCAAGTGTAATAATCCAGGTGCTGAGCAGACTGCAGCAAGCGTTGTCGCTGATAATTATATCAGTGATCAAAATGGCCGGCTTGACGGATCGCAATATAATATCACCTATGGAATTCTAAATAAGAATACCGGCGATCCAGGCCTCCCGGATGGATTTTATGATTTCAACGATAACAGGTCGGGAAATGCCGGTATAGACACACTTGATCCTGACCTTGATAATGTCATACTTAAAAAGGGACAGGATTTCGCCGTAGCATACCAGCTTGATTCTCCCACCGGTTCAGTGGCACAATTAGGTCAATTAATGGGGTTCAATGTTACCCTGAAAGGAAAATCCATGTCTGCAACCGGCATCGGGACATTACCGGATCCGCCAATAGATAAAAAAAATCAATGTTGCTGCTCCGAGGTAGCGGGAGGTGATCCCTGGATGTTCGGCACTATGTGCGCTATCCCTAACGGCACTGTTTTAGGAGTGCCGGTATATGCCCAGTGTCCTTTTTTTCCCAATCTTAGTTGGGTGCAGCCCAAATGTACAGTTTTTAATCAATGTACGGGGACTACTATTATAGATTTTTTTACGGGAGCAATATTTAAAACAATATTTCAGCTGTTTCATTGCTGGTGGCAGGATTTTATTGAACGGCTTATTAACACCATCCATAAAGTTGACCAGGCGGTATCTGATGCCTGGGATGGCTGGACATAATATTATATATAGCCCCTTTGCCAGGGAATTTTCTTTGTTCGTACCTGACCTGCGCCTGTTTCGAGCGGGATTGCGGGTCAGGTTGCGCCTGGGCGTTACCTGACGATTATTGACGATTATGTTGTTGTCAGGGAACTCGCTACGCTCCCACCCTGACCTACAACCCCTTTGGCATGTTTCTGATTGTCAGGGAACTCGCTACGCTCCCACCCTGACCTACACCCCTTGGCGTGTTTCTGATTGTCTGGGGACTTGTTTCTCTCCCACCCTGACCTACACCCTGGGGGATAGCGATCAATAAACCACACCTTGACTTTTGAGAAGGCACGGCCTGTAAGCGTTTCAGGGATGCCGCCATGTGCCCGTTTCAACGCTCGCGA
>JANTFJ010000023.1 GCA_024763495.1 Desulfobulbaceae bacterium
GCAGGCACAGGTAAGCGAGGAACGAGACTCCGAATGAACAAATCTAAGGCACTGGTAAACGCTTAGAGACTTAAATGTTGCAAAGATTTGCTCCCTGATGAACGGTTACAAATTATTGGTTATCAAAATTAATTCTTCAAAAATATCATCCTGTTGAGCCCCTTCTGCAGGAACCGTGAACCATATCGATTCTGTTATGGGAACCACAGGCATGAGACTGTCGACAAAATATTCAAAAGGATCCTCGGTTAAATCACTTTGCGCAATAGTGATCGATTGGGAAATATCCGGATCAATAACAGCTGGGTTGCGACTGGTAGTAATCAAGAAAAAAAATAACAGTGTCATCGTCACTCCAGCCAGGCTCAAATACAATCGGCGAGACCCTGCTTTTTTGTCTGCCTGTTGCCAGAATTCGGCCTTAATTCGTTGCCAGCGTGACTCAAGAAAATCAGGGGGCTTCCCCGTCATCTCCTGCCACTTCTTTATTTCATCGTGGTATTCCGCTTTGATCCTGTTTTTTTTATCCTGGGAGAGTGCGTCCGGGTCAATTAAAAAATGAATAAATTCATCTTCGTTCAGCTGTTTATTTTTTTCAGTCACTGTTTATCCTCCCACCCAATTCTGCTCTAACCTTTTTGACTGCCCGATAAAGATGTGTTTTTATGGTACTTATATTCATACCCTTTAATTCTGAAATATCCTGAAGGCTCAGGTGTTCTATAAATCTCAGCCGGAAGATCTCTTGTTGTTGCCGGGGAAAGGTCTTCAGGATGTCGTTAAGTTTCAGGTGTGACTGTTTATGTACTGCCTGTTCAAATGGCCCTGCTGTCCTACCAGGTTCATTATCCTGGTTTACCAGGGGAAGCCAATTGAATTTCCACCATGGTTTACGGTAATAATCAGCCACCGCATTTGTGCAGATTCTATAAATCCAGGTTTTTATATTGGCTTTCCCTTTATATGAGTCTATGCCTTGATAAATTTTCAACAGCACTTCCTGCATGATATCCTCAAGTTCCGAATCAGAACATGTTTTAGAATGAATAACCCGGCAGATCATCCCCTTGTGGGCTTCCAGTATGGCATTGAACTTCTGATGATCCATCTCTCTGTAATACCTTCCGGTTTAAAATGGTAACTACTCGTGGGGCAAGCACCTGCGCAGCATACTGGTGCTATTCAAGCAGGCTCAAATCCCTAAAAACAGGGCACAAACTCCGAATCCGTGAGATGCTGGTAAACGCTTACCTTTTTTCAAGACTCCGCTTGGGAAAAGAGGCCTCCGGCAATAAATTGCTGCATCGTAACCCAAAAATAATTGTAACTGTTCAGCTGCACTTCATCTGCACACGGAGTCTCTCTTCGTTCGCTTACCTCTGAACAGTTACAGGTCAGTGGTTTGGGCAGTTTTTCGCCCCTACCTGAATAGTTACAAATAATTCAGTCCTCCTGTAGGAGCCCAGCCCTCTGGGCGATCCATGCTGTGAGCTTTGCGTCATGTTTTATCGCTCAGGGGGCTGAGCTCCTACAGGGACTGATTTTTCCCTGGTTGCGGGCAATGCCCGCATCAGCTGGATAGTTACAATGAGCGAGCCCTAAGGGTTTACTCAAAAATAAATATTCATCTTACTATTCAGCAATCTCATTTTTTTGAGTACGTCCTTAACCTTTTAGACGAAAAAAGATAAAATAAAGTCTACAAACAATTTCTTATTTTTCTTTTTTCGAAAAACGGATTCCTGATCCAGGGAACCAGTTTTTTTATTTCAATAGCAATTATTTTAGTATAAATGGCATTTTGAACAAGAAATGACTGATAATATTTGACATTAACCGGGGAATAATAAAAAATAAAATATGGTAACTGCTCACAGGGCACCGCATATTTTCGCGATCAGACTGGCGCAGCATACTTGTGCTATGTAAGACAGCCTGATCGTGCGCAGGTAAGCACCCTTAAAAACAGGGCATAAACTTCGACTCCGGATGAAGTGCAGCTGAATAGTTACATTTATTTTTGAGTGAGCCCCCTAAAACCAGACTGACAAGGTCTTTTTGATCAACACGGAGACATAAAAATGGTTCTTGTTTGCCCTCATTGCAAAAAAAAACACACCATTGATGAAAAAAAAATTCCAGCTCATATAAAAAGGGCCAAGTGTAAATACTGTGGAAATTCTTTTTCAATTGCCGGCATCAAACCCCGGCCTGCTGGGCCGCGAAAAATTGGGGTTTGTTTGAGTAAAGGCGGGGTAGGAAAAACCACCACCTCGGTTAACCTTGCTGCCGGTCTGGCCCTGGCGGGATATAAAGTTTTACTGGTGGATACAGACACTCAGGGACAGGACAGTTTTGTGCTTGGGGTAAAACCCAAGGGTGGACTGGCTGAGTTAATTAACGGTGAATTAAGCCATGATGAGACAATTGTCGGGGTCAGAAAAAATCTCTGGCTGCTGGCCGGGGGCAAATCTATTGCAGGACTCAAACGAATGATTGACCGCAAGGATTTCGGTGGGGAATTAACCCTGACGGAAACTCTGGCGCCAGTGGAAAAACGTTATGATTATGTCATTGTTGATACCTCCCCCGGCTGGGATCCCATTACAGTAAACGTGCTGTTTTATATTACCGAGGTTCTTACTCCTGTATCAATGGAAGTAATGAGCCTCCAGGGACTGGTCGAATTTTTAAAGGCCCTGGCATCAATTCAAAAATATCGCAAGGAACTTTCCTTAAAATACATTGTTCCTACTTTTCAAAATAAAAAAGCCAGAAAAACCATAGGGATCATGGAAAAACTTCAACTCATGTACGGACCTATTCTCTGCCGGCCCATTCGATACAACGAAATGCTCTCCGAGGCTCCGGCCCACGGCCAGACAATTTACGAATTCGCCCCTGGCTGCTCCGGGGCCCGTGATTATCGTGAGCTGGTCAGGAGAGTGTCCGGGAACAGATCCCTGTTTACCTGATTTCTAATCCGGGTTTCCCTCTTATGGTTCCTGTGCAAAAATAGTTAAAAAAGAAAACACTATGCGTGATTTACCCAAAGATATTTCATCGGTAATCTGTCAACCATCAATTGATCCGGATATGAACGAAATCAGAGTTAACGGCCGGATGTTACAGCTGCTGATGACTCTTGACGGCAAAAAGACATTGGCTGAAATTGCTTCAAGGCTGGGGGGCAGTCTTGCTGATATAAAAAAAACCGTGGTCCTTCTGCTGGATAGCGGACTTATTCAAATTGCCGGTGGCAGTGAATCTTTGTTGAGCAAAGATTTTTTTAACTTTGTTACTGAAAAACTGGCAAGGATTGTCGGGCCGATTGCCGGGCTCATGGTTGAAGACGCGATTTATGACCTTGGCGGTAAAGGTCAAAAAATCCCTAAAAGTAAAGGGGTGGAATTAATTGATATATTTTCCCGGCAGATTCCTGATGATGAACAGCGGGCTGCCTTTATTCAGGCAATGATGGAGAAGTTAAAGGCTGGAGGATAGAATAAGTATGATTATTTTTTGCGAAGAGTGCGGAAAAAAATACAAGATTGATGAAAATAAAATTGCCGGCGAAAAAGGCCGCTGTAAATGTCAATCGTGCGGACATATTATGGAGATTGTTAAATCCGCTCCCGACACAACAGCGGAATCCTCTTCCGAAGAAAACAATTCGGTTAAAACCGGCAATGCTGATGACGGCGTTATGGAACAGGATACAGGGGCAGCACCGGTTGAACAGCAGACAAAGCTGCCTGCCTTGCAGGGCATGAGCCTGAACCTAAAATTATTAATTAATTTTCTGGGGCTCATGGCTTTGTTCGGCGGGGTGCTGACTTATTTCTATCTATCCTTTTTCCCGTCATTATTAGCTGAAAATATTAATGCCAGGGCCGATTCCGTTGCCAGGGTTGGCGCTATCGCTTTAGCTCAACCTTTAAGCATGGGTGATGATGTACAGGTTAATAAAATCATTAAAGATATTTCCGGATTGCCGGGAGTAGCCTACGTGGCGATTCCGGGTTCCGATAAAAATTTTATAGCCGGAGAATTAAACCGGGCCGCAGGTAAAGCTTTCGACGCCAACGGGTTAAAAGGAGCCGGTCGGGATACCGGCGATCTACAGATTTCCGGCCAGCAGATCCATGACGCGGCGGCAAAAATAAAATCTTCCAGCCGAAAAGTCCACGTTGGCCTCTATCTTCAGCAGGGGGCTATGAAGCAGGATGTTTTGGATCTTGCGCCATTACTGATCATTCTCGCGACCTTATTGGTTCTAGGTGCTATCAGTTTTATAATACTGGCAAATTCCATCTCAAAACCGATCAAAGAACTTGCTGCCGCAGCTCAGCGGATCAGCCTGGGAGAACTTGAACTGCCCATCGAAATCAAGGGGGATGGGGAAATCAGGGAACTTGCTTCCTCCCTTGAACGGATGCGTATTTCCATCAAGTCGGCCATTGAAAGACTACGGCGCCGGTAATTGAACGTAAGCGCTCCATGGACACCACCATGCAGGCGCTTCAACTATATTAAACATCTACATCAGACCTCGTTAAAGTACATACAATTAACTGCTGAAATCTGGATAATTTATATCACGTCATTCCGGCATGTAGTCAGCCGGAGATAAGCGAGGAACGAGACTCCGATCCAGAAAGCTGATTAATGCCTGTAGATTCCGGCCAACTACCTGCCGGAATGACGTAGTGAGTTTTATTGGTGATGTTATATGACTACAAATACTTATCTCAACTCAGAAAGTTGAGTTATATGGTTAAATTTCACAAGGGCTATACTCAATAAATATATGCATCTTGATTGCAGATTCAACTGCCCCGAAGGGGCCTCTTTTTCCAAGCGAAGTCTTGGAAAAGCGTAGGTGCTTACCCCATGAGCAGTTACCTTAAATGTTGCGTAACTACTCATGTGGTAAGCACCTGATGATTGCAAATCTCAGTATTTGTAACTGGTTACAGGGTGCCGTAGATTTTTGTCATCAGAACGGCTACCTTTATTGAGCGCCGGTAATTAAACTATGATCATTGTCCCGAAAGAAAAACCGGTATTGGCTAATCTAAACAGCTATTACCTGAATTTTGAAAAACTGGTCGAGCATTTTCAGGGAGAAATCGGCGCTGGAGCTGTTTTTTTTAAATCAGCAGTCGCCAGGGCGGTCATATTTTTTGATCCGGATAACATTGTCAATGTCTATTTCCAGCATAAAAAAGAATTTTTCCAGGGTAAAAAGGCCCGGGAAACCCTTAATCAGGCTGCTTATAATTTTATAGTTGATGTTTATCAATTTGAGCTTGAACAGGTATATTTCTGGGCGCAGATACCAGTTGCCAAAAATATTTATAAAAATCTAAACACAAAATCTAATAATTTCAATAAATTATTAAAAAAAATCGCGGCGGAAAAATTTACCGGTTTTTCTGAGGTAATATTAAATAACAAACTAGGCGAAGGTCTTATTTTTTTTAATGACGGCGAAATAATCGGCGGTTCCTGTGCGTTACCGGAACGGCAGCGCAACAGCAGCTGGCAGCCTGATGAATTACTAAAAATGATTACTGAATCAGGGGCTGTTTTCAGCATCTTCAGTTTATCGTTCCAGAACAGGGGCAAAACACTCTCTGAACAGGAGAGGCAACCGCCCGAACCTGCCGGGTACCGGATAGATATCCTGAAAGCTTTAGAAGAACTGATACATACATTTGAAGGAATCATCAGAAAAGAAAAATCATACGATTCCGGCGTGTTAATAAGGAAAAAAATTATCGACAAATCAGACAAATATGATTTTCTCGACCCTTTTGTTTCCGAATTTTCATATAAAGATGGCCGAATAAATTTTACCGGCAGTGTTGATGACAGCGTCTTGGCTCAGGCTGTAGTTGAAGTAATCCTCGAGTTAGCAGATGACCTGGGCAAACGTGAACATTTTCTTCAACGTCTCCATTTCTGGCGGAAAAAATATGGCGCGGATTTTGTTAAGATAGGTATCAGGTTATAATTTTTCAGCCAAGAGGAGTAATTTTGAAAAAAATTCTTTTTGTCGATGATGAACGACAGATGCAACAATTTTTCCTGGAGGGAATAAAACATTTTAATATTCCCTTTGAAGTCCTGGTCGCCGACAATGGCGACCGTGCTTTGGAAATAGTTCGGGACGAGTTTATTTCTGTCGTGATTACCGATTTAAAGATGTCCAGGATGGACGGGTTGACCCTGTTAAGAACCATAAAACGGGACTTCCCCGATATACCGGTAATTATAATTTCAGCATATGGCACGGATAAAATCAAAGACATGGCCATGAAAAACGGTGCTGTGCTGTTTCTGGAAAAGCCCTTTGCCATTGAAAAATTAATTGGCGCAATTAATGCAGTGCTGAAAAAAGAATCTGATGGCGGAACCCTGCATGGAATTACGCCGGGAATGTTCCTGCAGCTGATTGAGATGGAAGAAAAAACCTGTACCATCAGGCTGGTCAACCCGCAGACAGAAGAACAGGGAGTGCTTTTTTTCGTTGATGGCAATTTATATAATGCCAGGATAGCAGGCTCGCAAGGGATTGAGGCTGCTTATGAAATTTTTGCCTGGGACAATGTTTTAGTTACGATCCAGAATAGCTGTCAACAAAAAAATAACACAATTAACAGCGACCTGCAGGGTATTCTTCTTGAAGCCATGCGCCGGAAAGACGAACAGGAAGAAGAAGATGAAATTGTCTGGCTCGATGAGGAAGATGAGGCCCCGGAAGAAAAGGATTCCCAGCTTACCTCTTCCGAAAAGGCAGTTGATTTAACCAGTGGAGAAATAAGGAGCCTGATAGAAAACAAACTGGGCAGGGAATTTATGCCTGAGGACATTACCAGTGATGGTTCCTGGGACTCAGTGCTGAACGAAATGACCAAACTGGGAAATATTCTGGGGGCGGGAAATTTAAAGGCAGGCTTTGTCAATACAGGTTCACCGGTAAATTATATAATCCTGCCTGGAAAAAGGACAAAAGTGCTGGCCATGAACAGAACCTGTCCCTGTGATAATATTCTGGAGTTATTCAGTCATTAAAATTATGAAAAAACTTTTTAAAGATATTCTGGCAATCGATGGGGTAACCGGAATTTTATTATTTTCTCACCAGGGCCGGGTTATATTCCAGGAACTGGTCTTACCGTGTAAGGAAAACCCTGAACAGCGGGACTGGAGATCCCTGACTACTGTTATAAAAAATGTCTCTGAAGCAGATTTCATTTATGAAAACAGCCGGATATATATCAAAAATTCAGCTGCTGGACATATAATGGTGTTGATGGAGCTCTTTACTCCTGTAGCAATGGTCAGGCTGTCTTGTGACATGGTAGTGCCCGCCTTGAAAAAGAAGGCCGGTGGTTCAAAGGGTTTTATGAATTTTTTTAAATGGAAATAATGCCGGATCATATGGTTGCTAAGTAAATACCCGTAAAAAAGCAGCAGCCCTGGCGAACGAAGCAAATTCCCTGACAACCATAATCCCGCGAAGACTGATATTTGCTGGATTGCGGGGATAGCCGGCGTTAATTTTATTTATAACTTAATGAGGAGAATCAGGTAATGAATTATGGCATAGACCAGGATCGATTAATAACAATAGATTCTATTTTGCGGGAAGATTTAATTGAGATCGGCGTTGATTACGTCCTCATGATTGATACAGCCGGCAATACTATCGCTAAATGTGACAGTGGCGCGCATTCTTACGATGTCGCTTCCCTGGCCGCGTTAGCAGCCGGTAATTACGCAACTGTCGATGCCATGGCTAAAATAGTAGGTGAACAGGAATTTTCTTTACTTTTTCATAAGGGAGAAAATGTCAGTATTCATTTCAGCATGATCAATGAGGAATTTCTCCTGATCATCCTGTTTGGCAAAGATGTTTCTCTCGGTTTCCTGCGGCTTAAAGTTACAGAGGCTATTGATAAAATCAGAGCGCTTTGGAAGTAGAATATTTGGATTCGGTATTTGCTGAATAAAAGTTATTTCTTCAACTATATCATAAATGAGGAAAGACAAAAGGAGCGCAACGTGGCATTTATCAATATGAGAACCAATGAGGTTCAGGTTAAAATTGTTTATTACGGCCCCGGAAGAGGGGGTAAAACCTCCAACCTTGAATTTATCAATAAGAAATTTCGTGAACGGATTAAATCTGACATGGTCAGTATTAAAACCCATGGTGACCGAACACTGTTTTTTGATTTTCTTCCTTTTGATATCGGCAAAATCAAGGGATATGACATCAAGATTCAGATGTACACTGTTCCAGGTCAGGTTAAATATAACGCTACCAGAAAATTAGTTTTAAAAGGAGTTGACGGCCTGGTATTTGTTGCTGACGCCATGGCTGAAAGGCGAAAGCACAACCTGCTCTCCCTTAAGCAGCTCCAGGAAAATCTGGCAGAATACAAGAAAAGCATCTTTAGAATCCCCCTTATTCTTCAATATAATAAAATGGATTTAAAAGATCAGGGTGTGCCTCTTCTGCCTTTAGCAACCCTGGAACAAGATTTAAACAGCAAATTAAAGGTTCCCTCTTATCCGGCAAGCGCCATAACCGGAGAAAACGTGGTGATTACCCTGAAAAAAATAATTTCAGTGACAATGGCGGCGATCCAGCGGGAATTGAAATAGGAGGTAGTTCGTGGATACTAACAATGATCAGGTTAACGGCAGTGCTGCGGAAGATCAGTTTGAAGATCTGATGGGCGGCAGCCTGGAGTTTGAGACTACTCCCCCTCCTGTTGCCGACACTCTTGACCTGACGGCTATGGATGAAATTACAGCGGAATCATCCCCGACAGACATGGAAGATGTCTTAAGTATGGAAGATTCGCTGGAGAAGGATAATGATCAGGAGCCATCAGCTCCCGGCGGACAAAACTCCGGGATAGAGGAAGTTGACACCAGGGAGTCACTGCCGGCAGCCGGCGATGATCTTGTCCGGAAGACAACGGACACGGACGATGACATTGAAGCAATAAAAGATTTTAAAGCCGCGGTTCTGGCCTTTGAATGGGAAATTAATGATGAAAACATGAACACGTTTAATCGTGAGGTGGCCCGTTTTAAGGAGAGGTGGCAGAACAATAAGTTATTACTGGTTTTCATGCAGATCCTTGAGGCACTGGGCAGGTACATTGCGGTTGCAAAGGCAAAAGCCCACCCTGATTCGATCAAATTACTGCTTTCCGTTTATAACAGCCTGGAAAAAATTGTTACTTCAGAGCGTTTGACCCCCAGGGGGCAAAAGAAAATTCTGCTGGCCGAGGTTGAAAAATATAATAATCTGAAATCAATGCTTAAAGAGCCGGTACGCCGACAGAAAAAGGCTGTGACAGAACCTCCGCCGACAGGAGCTGCG
Organism: Desulfobulbaceae bacterium; assembly: GCA_024763495.1. Lineage (GTDB taxonomy): Bacteria > Desulfobacterota > Desulfobulbia > Desulfobulbales > SURF-16 > JANTFJ01. Next base: position 9,410 of record JANTFJ010000023.1, read on the forward strand.
GCAATGATGGCCGGGCATGGCCAGGCCGGTGGTGATGAAATTATTGTTGAACGAGCGGAACAGGAAGATTTTCCTGAACTTGACGCCAGGCTCGACTCTTTTTTTGATGACGAGACTTTACCTGCTGACGATGACCGGCAAGAGTTTGTTCCGCCGGTTGTTCCACCTCATCCGGAAGATGATTCCTGTGCCGCGGTAGATAATCTGCTGGATGATATGTTCAGTGATGTAATCAATAAAGGCGATACTTCTCCCCAGTTCAGCGAGGATGAAGATGTAGTCAGTCTTGACCTTGGAAATGAAAAGAAGCTTGCAGGGGAAGATGATCTCATTGTCGGAGAAGAGCTTGGTGAAGCTGATGATAATTTTTCTCCCCTGATGGGCGCTGACTCGGAAAGCCTTGAACTCGAATTAAGTGGAGAAGATGGTGGTTGGAACGAAAATGAACTGGGACTAAACAATGCCGCCCTGGTAGAGGACTCGGAACTGGATGACGAAAAAGAAATTATACCGGATATGCTCCTGAACGCCTTCAACGAATTGGAGGATGAAGAGGTAATCACGGATGATCTCGCTGCTCGTCTTCTGGCTGAGACCGTAAACCTGCAGCAAGAGTGGCACGATCGCCCCTTATTGTTGACAATTATAACCTTTCTGGTTTCCCTGGCTCGCGAAACAGAGCAGGGGAACAAGTTGTTCAGGGAAAAATCACGTAAAATGATGCTGGAAATCTATCGTGATTTAGAGCAGGCAGTTAACAGTAATGCAACAGAGCGGCAATTGCTGGTGAACGCGACAGCCGGAAAATATCTGGTATGGAAGGAAGAGACTTTCCCGGTTGATGTTTTCAGTAAGACAAATGCTGAGGGGGGGGGGACTATTGACAGTAAAAGCTCGGAGCCGCGGCATAACGAAGAAGAGGATGAAAACATTGCTCTGCTTGAGCCTGATCCAGAAGTTGACGATTCGGGTGAACAGGCTACTGCTTCCGAGGATGAACAACAGTCAGATCTGTTGGAAGAAAACATAACTGAAACAAAAGACGTCAGCCCAGAGGTCACAGAGGGCGACCAGTTGTTTGATACCCCGGAACAGGACAATTTTCAGGAAAAACCTCCCGAGAAACCCGGTATATGGGAAAAATTAAAAAATTTATTCCGACCTGGCTCAGGTTAGTCCCTTAGAATTAATTTTCGTGTTTTTTACACTCCTCAAGGGGGTACTGAAAAGAGTGGCAAGAAATTGAAAACTTTCTTTGAAATAAACAACTCGAAGGTCTCACTATGTTCTCTATCAGCATCTACTGTTAAGGGACTTATACCAGTCAAGCGAGTACTAAACAGAGTCCAGAGCCTTAATTTCTCTTCCAGTTTATCTGGGCCAGGGTTCACTCACAAATAAATTAGTAGAGAATGCGAAGTTATCTTTGAGTGATCCCTTAGTTACCCTTTTTGACAAGTTGACATCTGGTCTTATTCTGATTATTTTGTAACTATTCATGGGATAAGCGCCTACAGTTTGAGACATCAGGAGTGAAAGGAATGAATGTTTCCAGCCCCCCCCAAGTCAGTGTTTCAACTCAATATCAAAACAACCAGTTTACCAGGGTTCAAACTGAAACCCGTCGGGATTCACAGGCAACAACGGAAATAAAAACTACCACCGCGACCAGGACAACTTCGAAAATTACCAGGGAAAAAAGAAGAATAGAAAATGAAATAAAAGAACTCAGCAATAAACACGAAAAACTTGACCGGATGGAATCGCTGGTTCAGGCTGATACCCGAAAAGTTGATGTTATTGCCTGATCTGAACAGGAGGTTGTCCGAGAATAGACATTTTTCCTCAAATCAGGTAAGCGCCAGACTCCGCAGAAAGGGCATTCTCGGACAGCCTCCTGGTTTGTTGTCAGGGAACTCGCTGCGCTCCCACCCTGACCTACACCCCCCTTCTGAACTTTATTTGTAACTATTTATAGTGGTAAGGTAAGCGCTCCATGAACACCACCCTGCACCCGTTTAAACGCCGCGATATAGTCATACGTAAGCCGGACTGATCGCGGAAATATGTGGTGCCCGGTGAGCAGTTACCTTTATTTATGGAAGTCTGACCCGGCTATATTTATCATCCAGGAACGAATCGCCATTCGGCCCGATTCTTTTTCCCTGCCACTGACAAAAACCCGGTTATACTTTCTGGTCAAGGGTTTTACAGAATCAATCTTTAAAAAGTCCTCCGCAAGAACCCCCTGCTGCCAGCCGAATTCACTGACGTAAATCCCCAGCGATCCGCTGACATAACGCTCAGGATAATGAATCCTGGCGCCATAAAGCTTCACATCGCCGGAGGCTAGCGGCGCGAAGCCGGGAACCATATCAGTCAGGGGGAGATCCACCCGTTCAAGAACCTCTTTAAAATGACTCATGGTCGACCATTCATTACCGAGAATCGGCTCTCTGGGAATCTGGAAAAAATCGGTTTCCGGGCTGACAGAACCAGGATCCTGGGTTAATACAGCTTCATATCCCATATTTATAATCTCATCACGAACAATAGAATTATATTCTCCGTATGGCAGAGCTATAAAACGGGCACGATCCCCCAGCTCAGCGGCCATAATTCGGGAACCCCGAGCCAGATCAATACTGATCCAGGAACGGCAGGTCTGCTCATCCATTCCGCCCGGACAGTCGGCAAGATGTAAATGGCCATAACCATGATCCTGGAAATCAACTCCGGCAGCCCTCATTTCCCTGATCTGTTCCCAGTTCATATAATCAGGATATTTTTTATCAGTGGCCTCCACATAGACAAAAACAGTAAAAGGATAAGCAAAGGATTTCAGCAGCGGCCAGGCAACCTGATAGACGCTTTTATATGAATCATCAATTGTAATAACAACACAGTTATCAAGCGATTCACCCTTCCGCATCCCTGATACCATTTCAGCCAGTGAAATAACCTTATAGTTATTGTCACGCAGATAGGTTAACTGTTCTTTAAACCGGTCAACATCGACATTGGTACTGGGGTATTTATCCTCACCAAAACGATGATAGATCAAAACAGTGCATCCGCTACCGCCGGTTCGGGCTGCGGCATACGGACAGTTAAAAAACTGTAAAAGGATAAGGGCTGCGCAGAACAAGTAAGGGGAAATACGATAAAACATAATCACCTCAAGGTGTTAGACATTGTAATCACGTAACTTTTTTCAGAACGTAACTATCGTACTTTTTAAGATTGTTATGTTCAATAACTAATATTATATCTTTAATGTAATCCTGCCGCCGGGTGGAATAATAAAGCAGCCCGGCGCTTAATATAATTGAATCATCAGATTTCCGCCTTAATTGACGAAGTTTTTCGTAAACCTCCATCCGGTTAAGGTTAAGGAGATAGGCCCGGACAGAATCGAGCAGTGAACGGTAATGGGCTACCCGATGATTTTTATCAGGATCACGCCGCTGGGGAATAATGCCGTTTGTCCCCCAGGTCCAGATGCCGAACATGCTGTTTCCCTCAAGGGCAAAACGGGAACTGCCCCAGAAAGACTCCAGGGCTCCCTGGGCCAGGACAAGACTCACCGGCAAAGTATCAATCCGCAGGTAAAGCTCTTCGAAATTATCAGTGCGGTACTTCTCGGCAAGACTGGTTATAAATTCAACTTCAGCGGGACTGAAGTTCTTCTGCCAGCCACTGTTGTCAGAGAAGAACCTGATATTACGCCAATCCGGCCCCAGTCTCTGCCGGGCCATACTTAACGCCCTTTTTTCCCATTTGATCTCTGCCTCAGCCAGCAAAACAGCAGGCAGCAAGCTATGAAGAAAAATTTTCTTCCTGGTTTTCACAGTCATATCCCTGATATCGGCAGGAAAAGCTTTAATTATAATTGGATTTATCATGCTATCAGGAGCAATATCCCAGAGATCGCCTTCCTTTAATAATCCAATCAATTGCTCTGAACTTTCCACCGTCAATGCCGGATATGATGACAAATCGAGAGGATATGGCCTGATTTCGCCAGGCACAAACAACGATCTTACCCAAAAAACAACCAGCAGAAGCAAAATAACAAAACCTGCCCGCCCACATATTCCGGCAGTACTGTTATCAAATAAATTTTTTATCATGGCATAAATTCTATCGCACCTCCGGTCATAAGGCAAGCTGGAGAAAAAGGTAATCAACAATAATTGTCAGGTAACGCCCAGGCGCAACCTGACCTGCAATCGGCAATCAGGGATATTGTCATAAAATTAGTCCCTTAGAATTAATTTTCGTGTTTTTTACACCCCTCAAGGGGGTACTGAAAAGAGTGGCAAGAAATTGAAAACTTTCTTTGAAATAAACAA
>JANTFJ010000024.1 GCA_024763495.1 Desulfobulbaceae bacterium
ACCACACCTTGACTTTTGAGAAGGCACGGCCTGTAAGCGTTTCAGGGATGCCGCCATGTGCCCGTTTCAACGCTCGCGATAATACATCAGGTATATCCCGGCGTTTAAACGGGTGCAGGGTGGTGTTCATGGAGCGCTTACAAATAAGGTATAAATGTTTTATCATTTTTTAGTCCCATTACATAATGTTTTCAGCGGATTTAATGTTTTTCGCTACATAACCTTTCGTTGTATTGGGGCTATTGTCACGGCTTTTTTCCTTGTTGCTTTTCTCGGCCCGAGATTTATCGAGTTTATGCGGCAGCGCCAGTTGGGGCAGGTTATCAGGGAAGACGGCCCGGAAAGTCATTTCAGCAAGCGGGGCGTGCCTACCATGGGTGGCCTGTTGATCCTTTTTGCCATAGCTGCTTCCACCCTGTTATGGGTCAACTTGACCAGCCATCTGGTCTGGCTCATTCTAGGTGTAACTCTCTGGTTCGGAGGAATCGGGGCCATTGATGATTATCGAAAAATTAGTAAAAACAACAGCATAGGGTTGAGCGCCAGGGGTAAATTGCTGCTCCAGACACTTGGTGTACTGGTTGGAGGGTTGCTGCTTCTTGGCGAGCCGCGTTTTGATACTCATTTAAGTTTTCCATTTTTGAAAAATTTTCGTCCGGATCTGGACGGTTTTTATGTTTTGTTTGCCCTGCTGGTTATTGTCGGCTGTTCCAACGCGGTAAATTTAACTGACGGCCTTGACGGGCTGGCCATTGGCCCAACTGTAGTGACCAGTGGGGTTTACCTGCTTTTTTCTTATCTTGCCGGTCATGCGGGGCTGGCAGCCTATCTCCAGATTCCTTATGTGCCCGGCGCAGGCGAGGTTACGGTATTTTGCGGTGCCCTGGCCGGCAGCAGTCTGGGTTTTTTATGGTTTAATGCTTTTCCTGCCCAGGTTTTTATGGGTGATGTAGGTTCTCTTTCCCTGGGCGCGGCCCTGGGACTTGTGGCGGTAATTATTAAACAGGAAATCCTCCTGGTTATTGTTGGCGGGGTTTTTGTCATGGAAGCGTTGTCCGTTATTATTCAGGTTGGCTATTTCAAGGCCTCAGGCGGTAAGAGGGTTTTCCTGATGGCCCCTTTTCATCATCATTTTGAGAAAAAGGGCTGGCAGGAACCAAAGGTGGTTGTTCGTTTCTGGATTGTCTCCATTATTCTGGGACTTACTGCCCTGGCTACCTTGAAATTGAGATAATGTCAGAGGACAGAGGACAGAAGACAGAGGGCAGAAGAGAAATAAAATAGCATTTTTTTTAATGCGGAGCCGACGAACAATGAAAAAAGCTAAGGATTGCCGGGAAGAATATCTGATAAAGATATATTCATTTTCAGTCCTCTGTCCTCTGGCTTCTGTCTTCTGATAATGGGCCGGATAAGGGAGAAAATTGAGCAGGGGCGGACACTGGTCATGGGCCTGGGAAAATCAGGCCTGGCTGCTGTACGTTTTCTGCTGGCCCAGGGGGCGGATGTCGCGGTTTCGGAATATGGAGCCAGGGAGGACATCAGCCCGGAGATTTCAGGCTGGCTGGATTCTGAAAAAGTTTTTGCTGAATTTGGCGGCCATTCAGCGGAACTCTTCAGCAGGGTTGATCTGATTATTGTCAGTCCCGGTGTTCCTCTTGATCTTCCGGTCTTGCGGGAGGCCGGGGAAGCGGATATTGAAATTATCGGTGAACTGGGTCTGGCCGGCGAATACCTGCAAACTCCGGTACTGGCGGTTACCGGCACTAACGGTAAGACAACAGTGACTACCATGATTACCCGCTTGTTGCGGGCCGGGGGTAAAAAAGTGTTCATGGGCGGGAATATAGGTACTCCTCTGGCCGAATATCTCCTCGGCCCCCAGGGCGCGGATATAGCTGTGCTTGAAGTCAGCAGTTTTCAACTTGATACAGCCGGTGATTTTCGGCCTGATCTTGGAGTCTTGTTGAATATCACCCCGGATCATCTTGAGCGTTATGATTCGTTTGATTGTTATGCCGAGGCAAAGTTAAAGATTTTTTCAGCTCAAAAGCCGGAAGACAGGATGCTGGTCAATATTGATGACCGGGAAATTGTTTCTCGCCTGGCTGCCGGAAATTTTTTCGGGGAACAATATTTTTTCGGTAAATATTTATCTGGGAGTTATGGGGCTGAATATCGGGATAATGAGATTATTTTGCGGCTGCCCACAGGAGAAGAAAGCTATCCGCTTCCTTTTCTATTGAGCAGCTCCCCGAATCGGGAAAACTGCCTGGCTGCTGTGTCAGCTGCTCGACTTATGGACTGCTCACCGGCCGGGATCAGCAGTGGTTTAGTCGAGTTTGCGCCATTGCCTCACCGCCTGGCCCGGGTGGCGGACATTAATGGAGTGAGATATGTCAATGATTCCAAGGCTACTAATATCGGCGCGGTACAGGCAGCCCTGGAGTCTATGGATCGGCCGGTAATTTTGATTGCCGGAGGCCGGGGCAAGGGAGGCGGCTATCAGTCGCTGCGTCAGGTCGTGGCTGAACGGGTTAAAAAAATATTGCTGATTGGAGAGGCTCAGGCTGAAATGGCCGCAGCCTTTGCTGATCTTACCATGGTAGAGGAATGTGTTACCCTGGAAGCTGCTGTGCGTCAAGCCGGCCAGTCGGCGGAAAAGGGAGATGTTGTTTTACTTTCCCCGGCTTGTGCCAGTTTTGACCAGTTTAGTGGCTATGAAGAACGGGGCCGGGTGTTTGAGCGGGAAATTTCCCTGATTAAAGAATTGGGCCGGAAGCAGGTAGCATGAAACAGGAGAAAATTAGAATGCAGAAAGTTTGCTGTGTATGCCATAAAGTAAAAGTTGATAATCAGTGGATTAAGAAGCCGGTAAATTTTGAAGATTCATCTCATGGCTATTGCCCTGTCTGTTATGGACGGACATTGGCTGTTATCCGGGAAATGAACAATCCCAGGCTGGATAAACAGGCGAGAGTTGCAATGTAAATGGCCGTAAGGGAGAAGAAGATAAAGATGATAGTAAGCGGCGGCGGCACAGGCGGGCATCTTTTTCCCGGAATTGCGGTAGCTGAAGCTGTTTTGCGGCGTTTACCCGGTTCTGAAGTGCTTTTTATCGGCACGGCAAGAGCAACTGATGCCAGGGTTCTGGCTGACCGCCCCTTTAAAACAACCGTCATTCACAGCCGGGGGCTGAAAGGAAAAGGAATTTCTGGTTCTATTCGTTCTCTTATTCAGCTTCCTTTCAGCCTGTTTGAGGCAGCCGGTAAGATTGCTGATTTTAAACCATCAGTGGTGTTGGGGGTTGGCGGTTATGTAACCGGCCCGGTATTGCTGGCGGCCAGATTAAAAGGAATTGCCACCTGTATTCATGAACAGAATTCAGTACCAGGCCTGGCAAATCGGGCTTTGGGGAAATTTGTTGACCGGATATTTTTGTCGATTCCCGGCAGTGAAAAATTTTTTCCGTCCCGAAAATGTATCATGACCGGTAATCCGGTCAGGGCTGAACTTCTGCGGCTGACAAAAAACAATGAAAGAACTGCCGGCAAGGAACTAACCCTGGTGGTTTTAGGCGGCAGCCTGGGGGCCAGGAGAGTTAACCGCCTGGTAACTGAAGCCTTGAGCGCTATAAAAAATAAATTGCCCGGTGGTTTCAAGGTGATTCATCAGACCGGCAGTGTGGATGAACAAATGGTGGCTGAATTATATAAAAAGGAAGGAATAGCGGCTGAAGTTTCCGATTTTTTCAGCAATATGGAGGATATTTATCAGCAGGCTGATTTGCTTGTCTCCCGGGCCGGGGCTACCAGCCTGGCGGAAATGACCGTGCTGGCCAAACCCATGATTTTAATTCCTTATCCCTATGCCGCTGATAATCATCAGGAGAAAAATGGCGATTACCTGGTTCAGGCCGGGGCCGCGCGAATGCTGATTGAAAAGGATACCAGTGCCGGGGAACTGGCTGATAATATTTTTGAGTTACTTAACGATCAACAGAAAAGAGAGAAAATGGCCCGTTCCGCGCTAAATCTTGCCAGGCCCGAGGCAACCGAGAGAATTGTTGACGAGTGCCTTTTCCTGGCCGGTTTTAACCAGCCAACGTAACTGCTCACCGGGCACCAGATCTTTAGGCGATTAATCCGGCTTACGTATGACTGATACGCTGCGCCAGCCTGATCGCAGAAATTTCCGGCACCCTGTAAGCAGTTACAATTACGGTGGTGAGCGAAATTAAGGCGCTTACCCGGTGAGTAGTTACCAAACAGCAGATAAACCAACGAAGCAACCAGTGTACCAGAAAAATAAACATATCCATTTTGTCGGCATCGGCGGTATCGGCATGAGCGGTATAGCCGAGCTGCTGCTCAATCTTGGTTATACCGTCAGTGGTTCTGATTTGCGCTCAACCAGGATTACCCGGCGGCTGGCTGAGTTGGGCGGTACAGTTCACCGGGGCCATGCCGCTGAGTGGATAAAGGGCGCGGACGTGGTGGTTACCTCAACGGCAGTCAGCGCGGATAATCCCGAAATAATTGCCGCTACAGAGGCCTTTGTCCCGGTAATTCCCCGGGCGGAAATGCTGGCTGAACTCATGCGTCTGAAAAAATACGGCATTGCGGTTGCCGGCAGTCACGGCAAAACATCAACTACCTCGTTGGTGGGGTGGGTTCTGGCTGAAGCCGGTCTTGATCCCACCGTGGTAATCGGCGGGCAGGTAAACAGTATTGGCTCTAATGCCAAGATGGGCCAGGGAGAATTCCTGGTTGCTGAAGCAGATGAAAGTGACGGATCATTTCTTCATCTTTCACCTGTAGTAGATGTTGTTACCAATATTGATCTGGAACACGTTGATTTTTATAAGGACATTGAAGAGATAAAAGAGGTGTTCCTGCAATTTATCAACAAGATTCCTTTTTATGGGGCTGCGGTAATCTGTCTTGAGGATGAACAACTGGCTGATTTGCTGCCCGGCATAAAGAAAAGAATTATAACCTATGGACTCACTCCCCAGGCCGATATTAATGCCCGTGACATTAAGATAAAGGGGTTTAATTCGATTTTTACGGTCTGGCGGGGGGATAAGGAACTTGGCCGGGTCAGCTTGCCCGCGCCCGGCCAGCATAACATTTTGAATTCCCTGGCCGTCATTTGCGTAGCCCTTGAGCTTGAAATTGATTTTGCCGTTATTGCCGGAGCATTGAAGTCTTTTACCGGAGTTAAGCGGCGTCTTGAGATTAAAGGAGAAAAAAATGGAATTACGGTCATTGACGACTACGGCCATCATCCCACGGAAATAAGGGCTACGTTGTCAGCCTTGCGGGCCACCTGGCCCCACAGGCGGCTGGTTGTGCTTTTTCAACCCCATCGTTACAGCCGTACCAGGGGATTATTCAAGGAGTTCTGTACTGCCTTTCATCGTGCTGATCTGCTTTTCATGACTGATATCTACCCGGCCAGCGAGCAGCCGATTCCCGGAGTTTCCTCCGAGAAACTGCTTGCTGCCATTAAAGAGCGGGGACAGCGACAGATACATTATGTCCCTGAAGTAATGCAATTACCTTCTGTTGTCGCGCCGATGCTGGGCGCTGACGATATTGTTTTAACCCTGGGGGCCGGAAGTATCTGGCGGGCCGGCGGACTTTTACTGGAGGAGATGGGGAAATGAAGACCTCATGCGGAACCGTGACGCGGGAAAGGGAGCAGGGGAACAGGAGACAATTACCTGACTGGGCTGATCAGTTTAATGACCTTATGATAGATTTCTGGTGCGGCGAGATGTTGTGGAATATTTCCATGGCTGATTTTTCTTCATACCGGGTGGGAGGACCGGCCGAGGCGGTTATTTTTCCTCTGGGAATAAATGAACTTGCTCTGCTGATCCAGGGATTAAGGAAACTGGATATTAACTGGCTGGTTCTTGGCCGGGGAACTAATATCCTGGTAGCGGACGAGGGTTTGAAAGGAGTAGTAATAATTCTGGGTCGTGATTTTTGTTCCATCGACCAGACCCATCAGGATGCCGGATTTGAGCTGGTGCGGGTCAAGGGCGGCTGTGCAATGGCAAGACTGGTCAACTGGTGTACGGATCAGGAGTTGAGCGGGCTTGAATTTGCCGCCGGTATTCCCGGCAGCGTCGGTGGCGCTACAGCAATGAATGCCGGGGCCTGGGGCGGACAGATCAGTGACGTTCTTCATTCGGCAATTATCATGGACAGCAAAGGAATATTGCATAGCAAGGCTGGCGAGGATATGAATCTCGGCTACAGGAACTGGAATGAACCAGCGGAAATGATTGCGGTAGAAACTACTTTTAAACTGAAAAAAGGTGAAAAGTCAGCCATTGCCGAAAAATGTCGGGCAAATGTCAGCCTTAGAAAAAAGCAGCAACCGATGAATGTCATCAGCTGTGGATCTTTTTTTAAGAATCCGGCCCCGGATAAGCCGGCCGGGCGGCTGATAGAAGAGGCCGGGCTGAAAGGATTTAAGATAGGCAATGTCATGGTCTCAGACAAGCACGCAAATTTTATAATAAATACAGGAGGGGCAACGGCCGCTGATATTGTCGGCCTCATGCGTCATGTTCAGAACAGGGTATGGCGGCATTGTGGAATCAGACTTGAACCGGAAGTGCATTTACTGGGATTTACTGATTTGTGAAAAGTCTACAACAGCTGAAACCGTCAGCTCGAACAGGAATTGGCTCTTTTGTCGGTATGGGTCATCGGCTTTTAGTGCTGCTCTCTGGGGTTTTCCTGCTTGTTGTTGTCCTGTCGATAGTTGGTTATCTGTTGTGCGGCAGTTTGGCAAAGTCTGATTTTTTTTTAATTACTGAAACCGGGATTAAAGGCTGTCGCATGACTACCAAGCGGCAGATTCTTGACCTGGCTGGAATTGATGTTCATTCTAATCTCCTGGCACTTGATGTAAAAGAGGTAAAAAAACAGATCGAGGCCCAGGAATGGATTAAACAGGTTGTTATTCGTCGTGATTTTCCGAACCGGCTGCTGATATCGGTGCGTGAAAGAATTCCGGTTGCCCTGGTTAACCTGGCAGCAGGATTGTATTATCTTGACCATGAAGCTGTCTGTTTTGCTCCAGCCCTGCCGCCGGAGGATATGGATTTTCCGGTGGTAAGTGCTGACGGTCTTGATATTATTGATTGTAATGGCGTCAGTAATGACCATAAAGCTGAGGGTCTGCGTGAAGCTTTGCGCTTTATCGGTCAGGCCGGGCGGGGTAATGCGGTTTTGCCCAGGCAGAATATTTCTGAAGTACGCCTGCAGGAAAACGGTAACCTGATCTTGTTTCTGATGGATCATCCGATTCCAATTTATCTGGGAAAGGGAGAAATGAGGACAAAATATGACAAGTTGGTCAAGGTTCTTTCCTGGCTTTACCGTAAGAATAGATTTGATTCAATTACCGCTATTAAGGTGGATTATATGGAAAATAAAGTGCTGGCAACGAAAAAAATAACCAATTGATCCGGAAAGCTGGAAACGGAAATTGTCCCTTTAACAATAAGTAGAGAAAAAAATGGCGCGGGAAGAAAGAGGCGAACTGGTAGTAGGGCTTGATATCGGCACGACAAAAATTTGCGCGGTTGTTGGTGAGGTGTTCAAGGATCATATTGATATAATCGGTGTGGGAGCTCATCCTTCAGTAGGGTTGCGTAAAGGTGTGGTCGTGAATATCGAGAGTACTGTGCAGTCAATCCGCAAGGCGGTTGATGACGCGGAAAATATGGCTGACTGCGAGATAAGCTCAGTCTATGTCGGCATTGCCGGCAGCCATGTTAAAGGTTTCAACAGTCATGGCCTGATTCCTCTTCGCCATAAGGAAATTATTCAGGGTGATATTGAGCAGGTTGTTTATGCTGCCAAATCTGTGGCAATTTCCCAGGATCAGGAGATAATTCACGTTTTGCCCCAGCATTTTATGGTGGATTCTCAGGGGGGAATTCAGGATCCGACCGGAATGACCGGGGTCAGGCTTGAAGCGGATGTGCATATTGTTACCGGAGCGGCAACAGCGGTTCATAATATTATTAAATGCTGCAATCGAGCCGGACTGGAAGTTGATGAAATTGTCCTGGAACCTATTGCCTCGGCAGAGGCGGTTTTAACCCCGGAGGAAATAGAACTGGGAGTGGCGCTGCTCGACATCGGCGGCGGCACCTCTGATCTGGCGGTATTTGCTGATGGCTGTATTCGTCAGACCTTTGTCCTCGGGATTGGCGGTCACAACCTAACTAACGATCTTTCCATCGGTTTGCGGACTCCATTAAAAAAAGCGGAACAGTTAAAAGAAAAATTCGGCTGTGCCATTGCTTCAATGATTGATAAGGATCAGGCCATTGATGTACCCAGTGTCGGGGGCCGGAGGTCGCGCAAGTTGTCCCAGCGGGTTATGGGGGAGATCCTTGAGCCCAGGGTTGAAGAACTTTTGTCTTTGATAAACCAGGAATTGTTTGAGTCGGATAATAAAGATTATATTACTGCCGGGCTTGTACTTACCGGCGGTACGGCCATGCTTGACAGGATGGTTGATCTGGCAGAGCAGATTTTTGACCTGCCGGTGCGGATAGGTTATCCCATGCATGTTGGTGGAATAACCGATATTGTTTCAACCCCGCAATGCGCTACCGGCGTGGGACTTGTCCTGTTTGGCGCCAAGCATGAGTCTCCGCGTTCTTTTAAGGGTAGTGATGAGCGGTTGATAGGGCGGATGGCCAGAGGGCTTAAGGGATTATTCGGCAAGATTATGTGATAGCGCTTAATATAAAATAGAGCTCAATATAAAATAGGATGGAAATCATTTGCTGTCTTGAAGGTTAAAGGAAAATATTGTAGTTTTTGAATAGCTCATTGTGGCACAGGGGAGAGTTGGCGATGGAGTTTAAAATAGCGGAAACAGTTTCGCGGGCCCGGATAAAGGTTGTCGGCGTTGGCGGTGGCGGTGGTAATGCGGTTAATACCATGGTTGAGAACAAGCTCCAGGGGATTGAGTTTGTTTCAGCTAATACCGATTTGCAGGCTCTGGAAAGTTCTTGCGCGGATATTCGACTCCAGCTCGGAGTTACCTGCAGCAAGGGACTGGGAGCCGGAGCAAATCCTGAACTGGGACGGGAATCGGCTGAGGAGAGTATTGACGATCTGCGCGAAGCCTTAAAAGACAGTGAGATGGTATTTGTCACTGCTGGACTGGGCGGCGGCACCGGCACCGGCGCCGCGCCGGTAATTGCCCGGCTCAGTAAAGAACTTGGGGCGCTGACCGTGGGGGTTGTGACCAAGCCTTTTGTCTTCGAGGGCCGGCAGCGGATGAAGAATGCCGAGGCGGGCTGGGAGCAGCTTAAAAAATATGTTGACACTATCATAACCATTCCTAATGATCGTATTCTCACCCTGACCCAGAAAAATACTACGTTTCTGTCTGGAATGAAGTTGGCCGATGATGTCCTTGTCCAGGCGGTTAAGGGTATTACTGATTTGATTAACCTGCCCGGTTACATTAATCCTGATTTTGCCGATGTTAAGGCTGTTATGAATCAAATGGGGCCTGCCCTGATGGGAGCGGGTACCGGCGTTGGTGAAAATCGGGCTGTTGAGGCGGTTAATATGGCTGTTGCCAGCCCGCTTTTGCAGGATATCAGTATTGCGGGGGCCAAGGCTGCCCTGGTGAACATTTCGGCCCGTAAAGATTTGCTTACCCTGGCTGAGGTAACTGAGGCTACCAGTAAAATTTATGATGAAGTGCATGATGACGCCAAAATAATTTTAGGGGTTATTTTTGACGAGGAGCTGGGTGATGAGTTGAGGGTAACCGTAGTGGCAACCGGAATTAAGACTGATGAAGAGCTTGAGCCGCTGCCGGATAAGATTACCTCATTAAGTCCTCGGAAAGAGGTTGAGGAACAAACTGAGCCACTGGTAGAAAAAGAGACAAAAGTGGTAAATGGTTCAAATTTTTTCCCTAAGTCGAGAAAGCCTTATGGGCCGAATATTGAAGATGAAGACGCCTTGGATGAGCCTACTTTCCTGCGTAAAAATGCGAATTGACAGTGATTAGAGTTTTTTCCCGCAAGCTGAAGGCTGATGGTTTTTTGCCCAATTTTGCCTAAATCAAAACAAGACAACAGGCTGTCTCGCGAAACAGGAGGCTGGCGGAAAAAGTGGACCTCCATGATTCCAATGGCCCTGGTTTTCCCCAATGTCTATCGCCTGGGTATGGCGAATTTGGGTTTCCAGATTGTCTATGATATCTTAAACCGTCATCCGGATATTGTCTGTGAGCGTGTTTTCCTGCCGGAAATTTCCGCGCGTCCCCTTTCTCTTGAGTCTCGCCATCCCCTGACCGATTTTCCTTTTGTCTTCTTTTCCGTCAGTTTTGAACAGGATTTTCCTGATCTGGTCAGGATTATTCTTTTATCTGGTATTTTGCCTATGGCTGCTGACCGGGCATCTGCTGGAGGAGTAACACCTGGTAATCCCCTGGTTGTCTGTGGCGGAGTCGCGACTTTTATAAATCCCGAACCGCTGGCCCCCTTTATAGATCTATTTGTTGTCGGCGAGGCTGAAGCGGTTCTTCCCGAATTAAGTGATTGGCTGGCTCGGGCTGACAAAAATCTGCTGGCTGACAGAAAGGCGCTTCTTGAAGAAATTGCGGCCCGGTTCCCCGGCTGTTATTCTCCGGGTTTTTACCAGCCCTGTTATAACGCGGATGGCAGTTTGTCAGGGGTTGAAGTCACGGACAATCTGCCGAAACGGATAAAAAAGGTTTTTCTGGAAGATCAGGAAGTGGCAGGTCATTCGCGGATTTTGACTCCTGAGGCGGAATTTTCTGATCTCTACCTGGCTGAACTGGGCCGGGGATGCAGCCGGGGCTGCCGGTTCTGCGCGGCCGGTTTTGTCTATCGTCCCCCCCGGCTCTGGTCGGCTGGGGCTATTATAAAAGCTCTGGCTGAGAGGCCGGAGGCCATAAAAAGAATTGGCCTGCTTGGTATGGAGATGGCCAGGCCCGATGACCTGGCCGCTGTTTCCCGTTATCTCCTGCAGGAATCCTGTTCCCTGTCTTTTTCTTCCCTGCGGGCTGATGCCATTGGCCCGGAGTTAATTACCCTGTTGCGCAAGAGCGGCCTGAAAAGCGCGGCAATTGCCCCTGATGGAGCTTCAGAACGGCTGCGGTCTGTAATTAACAAGGGATTGAGCGAGGATGATTTGCTCTGGGCCGCTGAAATGCTGGTCGGGGCTGGAGTTATGAATCTTAAACTTTATTTTATGATCGGCCTGCCTACTGAAAATTGGGATGATCTAAATGAATTAGTTGAATTAACAGGAAAAATTAAAAAAATTATTCTGGCTATGGGCCGCAAGAATAAAAAACTGGCTAATATCCTTTTAAGTGTTAACCCTTTTGTTCCCAAGGCCTGGACTCCTTTTCAATATTCAGCCTTTGCTGAAATCGCCGCAATAAAGAAAAAGATAAAATTTATTCGGCAGCAATGCGGCAGCCGGGCAAATATAAGAATCAGTGTTGATAAACCGGAAAATGTTTTCTTCCAGGCCATGCTGGCCAAAGGTGATCGCCGATTGGCTGAGGTATTGCTGGAGCTGGCCGGGAGGAGCCGCAACTGGCAGCATGTCTGCCGTGACCAGGGAATTGACCCTGCCTGGTATGCCGTGCGGACGCGGGAGCGGGATGAGATATTTCCCTGGGATATTATCGATCCGGGAGTAAGTCGGGATTATCTCTGGCATGAGTACCGGAAAGGGCTTAATGCCGAGACAACCGTAAAGTGCGATACCGCGAAATGTAAACGTTGCGGAGTCTGTAATGGATAATGATTCTTCAGCCCTGGTCAACCTTAAACCATTTCGACTGGTCAAGTTTTTTTCTTTTACCAGCCTGGCGGTTATCCTTGTTTCGACCCTGGCCCTGACCTGGATGCTTTCCAATCGTGCCAAGAGCGTCCTGCTCTATCGCAGTGAGGGCTATGCCAAGGTTTTTGCCGAGAATCTAAGCCATCAGATTTCCCTGCGTTTCCTGTTGCCCATGGATAAACGCTACGGCCAGATTTCCCTGCGGAATCCGCAACAGTTTAAATTGCTGGATGATGTGGTGAAAAATACAATTCACGGCATGAAAA
Organism: Desulfobulbaceae bacterium; assembly: GCA_024763495.1. Lineage (GTDB taxonomy): Bacteria > Desulfobacterota > Desulfobulbia > Desulfobulbales > SURF-16 > JANTFJ01. Next base: position 12,152 of record JANTFJ010000024.1, read on the forward strand.
TAAACACGGTGACCATTTACGGGGTTAAAAGTAATGTAGTGTCGTACAGCACTGTTGAAGAAAGGGTTGGCCGCAAGGGACTGGGCGGGGCTGAATATGATCTGGCCTTAAAGGGCCGGAGCAGTTCCAGGGTGGCTGGAGATGCCTCGCTGGTGAATCTGCTGCCCATTGCCGAGCCGGTTTCCTGCCGGGTTATCACCTATGTACCCATGCGTCTGGGCAAACCATTTACCAGGGATACCAGTTACGTGGTGGGCGTACTGGAGATAGAGCAGGATATTGCCGACGACCTTGAGTCAATTATCCGTCTCCAGGGTACCATTATTTCTACTTCCGTATTGGTTATGACCGGCCTTTTTATTGCTTTGCGTTTTTTGGTGGCTCGGGCTGATTCAATTATCGAGGCCAGGGCTGTGGAAAGGCGGCGGTTGGAGAAAAAACTTGATCAGGCTGAACGGCTGGCCAGTCTGGGCAAGATGGTGGCCTCGGTTGCCCATGAGATAAAAAACCCCCTGGGTATTGTCCGCAGCACTGCGGAGATATTAAAAAAAAGGCTGGAGGAAATAGCGCCCGGCAATGAACAACTGGCCGGAATTATAGTTGAAGAAACCTCCAGGCTGGATCGGGTAGTACGGGAGTTTCTCGATTTTGCCCGGCCCAGTGAACCGCGAATGGAAACGCTTGATCTGAATAAAATTGTCGAGCGGATTATAGCGTTTGTTCAGCCGGATTTAGCGGCCCATGATATTGAAGTCAAGCTCGAGCTGGATAATGTTATCAGGATAAAAGGGGATGGTGATCAGTTATACCGCGCCCTGCTTAATATTGTCATGAACAGTATTCAGGCCATGGAGGAGGGCGGAAAACTGGCGGTTCGCAGTCGATCTGCCGGAAACAGGGCTGTTCTAGAAATCAGTGACAACGGCAGCGGCATGGAAGAGGCAGTGCAGGACCAGGTTTTTCAGGCTTTTTATACCACCAAGAGCCGGGGAACCGGCCTGGGGCTGGCGATTGTCAAGAATATCCTTGACCGTCACCAGACTGAAATTGATATTACCAGTGCGGCAGGCAAGGGAACCACTTTTGCCATTAGTTTTGCGGTGGATAGTTAAAGATGTGCCCTGTTTTCTTGAAAACCGAATAAAATGGTCGGCGCTGGTTGCACAGTAAACATATAGTAAGCGCTCCATGAACACCACCATGCACATGCTTCAACCCCATGATATACCGATGTATTATTGCAGAGCGTGGAACAAGCGCATGGCGGCGTCCTGAATCCCTTACCGTTATGGGAGTGTTCTTTATTGAGCGCTATCCACTTATTCTTTTCCCAGCTTCTTAGCCAGCTGATCCCGCTCAGCCTTTAACTGTTCATAAACTTTTTCCGCTTCTTTTTCCTTGTCGCCCCGTTTGGCCTCAATTTCTTTTGCTTTTTCTTTGATCA
>JANTFJ010000025.1 GCA_024763495.1 Desulfobulbaceae bacterium
GCGGCACCGGACTGATGACAAAAATCTCCGGCACCCTGTAAACAGTTACAATTACGGGTGGTAGCGAACTTAAGGTGCTTACCCCGTGAGTAGTTACAATAAAACAGAGTAACTGTTCAGCTGCACTTCATCCGGAGTCAAAGTTTATGCCCTGTTTTTAAGGGTGCTTACCTGCGCGCGATCAGGCTGTCTTACATTGCACCAGTATGCTGCGCCGGCCAGATCAAGCACAGCTCATGCACACGGTGTCTCACTTCGTTCGCTTACCTCTTAACAGTTACAGCACAGTTGTTTGGGTAGCTTTTTTCCCTTGGCTGAATAGTTACAAAACAGATAGCGGAGAGGTAAGCGAGCTTGCGAGACTCCAGCTCCGGTACCCGGTGAGCAGTTTCCCTAAATTTTAAAAATCTGTTGATATGACCCTAATTTTTCTTAAAACACAGGCGGAAATCAAAAAATTATTTCTTCTTGTGTTTTGTTTTTTAATCATTCTTCCAATTCCTGACTTGTCAGCCGGCAGCTACTATCAACTGCCGGCCAGATCAGGCTGTAAAATTATTCCGCCGGATCAGCCGCCTGTGGGCTGGCTGCAACAGTGGACTACCGCTCGTGATCTGGCCGGGAAAAGCAGGCCTGAAGAGGCTGTCGGTCATTACCTGGCCTTACTGAAAGAAAAAGAAAATTTTACTCAGCCCCGCTGGGAACTGACTCGTCTGTTAATCAGTCTGCAACAGTACGACAAAGCTGCCCGGCATCTGGAAATTCTGCTTAAAATAGATCCCGATGACCCTGGATATCTAAACGCTCTGGGTTTTGTGATGGAACAAAAAGGCCATGCTGACAGGGCCTTGGAACTTTTTCAAAAAGCCCATGAACTTGATCATGAAAATATCCAGGCTCTGCGGGGGATCTGCCAGGTTATGTCGGCAACCGGTCAGGATAGAGATAGTATACCTTTTCAGGAAAAACTGTCTTTACTGGCCAGCGATGATATTGATGTGCATCGGCGGTTAGCCGAAATTTACTATAAACATGGTTTTTTAAAAAAAGCTCGGCCCCTGGCCGCCAGCCTGGCCGCAGAACCAGACAGCTCTATTAATGATCAACGACTTGCCGCCCATATTTATGACAGCCTTGGTCTGGCAAATATCAGCGCCCGTTACTGGAAAAAAATAATTGCTGTCTATCCTGATGATCTTGAAGGCCGGGAGCAACTGGCACGCTTCTCTCATAAAAAAAAGCGTTTTAAAGAAGAACTTGAACATCTGCGCGTACTGCAGAAAAATGAACCGGATAATCATGACCTGATGCTCAGGCTGGGCCGGGTTTATCTGTCCATGGGCCAATTTACTCAGGCAATGCAGTGTATGACAAATGTAATCAGTTATGCTCCAGACAACAAAGAGGCCCTGCGGGCTATTGTTAAAATTCAGACAGCACTTGGTAATGAGGATGAGACCCTGGCCAGTATAGAACATTATCTGGCGGTTGAAAAACATCCTTCACTCAACAGCCTCAAACATGCTGCCGGTCTTTATGACGCTGTCGGCCGCTACGCGGAGGCTGTCAGGCTTTATCGGAGGCTGTTGGTTATGAAACCCGGAGATGGTGAAATTATTGCCTCCCTGGCCCGTGATCTGCAAGCCCTTGGTGCTGATAGTGCAGCCCTGGATATGTGGCGGGAGTTACTTAAAATCACCCCGGAAGCTCGAGGAATTTACCTGGCTATGATTACTCCCCTTGAGCGTCTGGACCGCGATGATGAATTGATTGTTACCCTTGAACAACTGCGCCGGCTTGGAGTAAATGAGCCGGAAATTGGATTAAAACTTTCCCTGCTTTATCTTAAACAGGGCCGCTACAAGCAGGGAAAGGCTCTCTTTGCTGAATTTTCCGGCCTAGATTCAAGTAATTCGTATATTTTAAAACTACAAGGAAAAATTCTTGAAAAATTAAATTTTCCAGCTAAAGCACTAGCCAGTTATGAACAAGCTCTCTGTCTTTCTCCTTCTGACCGAGATTGTCGACTTAATTGCCTGCGTCTGGCTGGAATTCTCGGCCTGGTTAATAAAGTAAATAATAATATTGCCGCGATTAAAGCAGTAAGCTGGATCATGGACTGGCGTGTCAGGCTGGTTATAGCTAATGCCCGGCGCAACTGCGGTGAAGATTATCAGGCCCTGCAGGTCTACCAGACAATCCTGGATGAAGAGGGACGATGGAACAGGGAGTGTGCCCGGGAAACCCTGTTGGCTCTGGCTGAACTTTATATCGGACAGGAACGTTTTTTTGAGGCTGAGCAGTCATTACGCCAGGCTTTACTGTTGCGTGATAATCAGGTTGCTGTTTACCAAAAGCTGATTGAACTTTCTTTACTCAGCAATGATTTGGACAGAGGATGGGAGTGGCTTGACGAATTAGATGATTTTTCCGCAGGAGCAAATCTAACCGAGACAGAAAAATACAATATTGATATTCTGGAAATTCGCTTACTTATCATGGACTATAAGTATAAGCAGGCCTTGAAAAAAGGCCGCGCCATGTTGTCACACCCTGGCTCTGCAAAACAACAGGGTCATCGCCGGCTTCTCGGGACAATAATCATCAGTGAGCTCGGACTGGGGAATCATGAAGAGGCAATGCGGGACTGCCTCAGAATGCGAAGCCAATATGCTGAAGAGCTTCTTCCCCTGGTGTTGCAGGAAAAGATAGAGAGCGAATCCGGGGCAGAAAAAGAGAAAAAGCGAATAGCCGGCCAGGCCCTGTTGTTAGCCAAACAGGATTTCGGTTTGTTATTGCAGCTTGCCTGTCTGTATGATGAATATGGTTTATACGATTCAATGCTGCATGTTTCAGCTTTAGCTCTGAAAAAAATGCCGGGCTCCCTGCGGGCAACCATACTTCTGGGCCGAGCGCGGACTAAGAGCAATCACCTGCCTGATGCCCTGCAGCTTTATGCCGAAAATATAGCAAAATATCCAGACAATTCCAGGCTGCAGCTGCGGATTATCAGGCTTTATTTCCTGTCAGGGGCTTACCGGAAGGGAATTAATCTCTGCGAAAAACTTCTTGCCGATGAACCACAGCGAGCAGATATAATTATTCTCAAAGCACGAATACTATGGGCTGAACAACATTGGAATGATTCCCTTGAACTTTACCGGCAATATCTGTCTCGAAATATTGAAGATGATTTTTTAAAAAAATGCCGGGCCCAGGGGCTGAATTTCAAATTTCCTCAACCAGAGAAAAATTTCTGGCAATTTATAAATATTTCCCAGGCTTCGCGACCCGACAATCTGGCCACGGTTATGGATGTTTCTTTTGTCGCGGATCCTGCTAATGACAAAATAAACCATGTTGCTGTGCCGCTGTATGCTGAATATCGCCTGAAAAACAATTTTTACCTGGAGCTTGCCGCCCGAAAATCAATACAAAGAAGAGAATATTTTCAAGCGGTCAAAGAATTTGAAAATCTTTGCCGGAAAAACCCTGCCGACCAAAATCTTTTTTTTGATCTTGCCGGAATTTACAGCCGCCTCGGTCGACTGGGAGATGAAGCCCTGATTTATGAAAAAATTAAAAACGAAAATTTTACATATCCAGGGCTGGCAAAGGCGGCGGAACGAAATCACCTGAAACTGCAGCCCATCAGCAGCCTGACCTGGCGTTATGAAAAAAAAGAGGGATGGAATAGTTATCAGGCTATGGAGCAACAGGCAACCACGGCTTCATTCCGCTATTCACCATTTATTCGCCATCAGGTAGATTTTGCCGCCACAATGATCAGTTACCGGTCAACAGTAAACAGCAACAAACTTTCGGCAAACCGTTTCCTGTTATCCTATCAGGCCGGACTGTTTGACTGGCTTGATGTCTCTGTCGGGGTGGGAGAAGAAGGGCTGAAAGACGGCTATGCTGATACCGGCCTGTTAAAACTCGCGGTGGAGGGAAAATTAGGTGATAAAATTAACAGCCATCTAGCTTATTCCCGTGATGTTGTCACTGATACCACCGCCAGTTTGAGTCGTAATGTGATAGCAGAAAAATTTTCGGGTGGGATAGCCCTTGATATTTTTCCCCGCCTGTTGACCGGAGGAGATTGCCGCTATATAAAATACTCTGATAACAATGAACTTGACGGCTATAATTTTTGGATTTCTTCCATTATTTTTACAGAGCCGACTTACCTTGAATTTACTTATTCATATGATTTTCAGGATGCCGAAGAGGGTAAAAAACCCGGCTACCCTCAATTGGATGATGGGTTCAGCTCTGCCGATCATCCCTACTGGGCTCCAGGAGATTACTGGTATAATCGCTTCAGGATTTATTTTAAACATTTGTTGTCCGGGGATACCCTGGAAAGAGGGACACCCACTTATTATACCGCTGAATATGCCATTGATTATGATGGAATTGGTCATATTATCCATAATATAAAAGGAGCGTTATTCGTCGAAATTACTCCTCATATAATCCTGGAGTCACGAGCTGAAATTGTTTCCTCCGATGAAATCCACAATCGTGAATTTTTTATTTCTGCGGTATATCGATGGTAATAACTATAGGCGCAGCAGAGCTACGCCTCCGGATTGCATAATTGCAGATCGCTTTTCTAAATGTCCAGATTGCGCCTTAGAATGCGAAGTTATTTTTGCCGGATGAAGTGCAGCTGAATAGTTAAAAATTTATCACATAACTACTCATGAGGTAAGCGTCATAACTTCGCTAACCCCTGTAATTATAACTGGCTACAGGGTGCCGTAGATTTTCGTGATAAGGTCGGCGCAGCCATAGTCATACGTAAGCCGGACTGATCGCGGAAATATGCGGTGCCCTGTGGGCAGTTACTTTATCACAATAAATATAAAGGAGAATTTAATGGTAGAAAGAGTACCGATGTCTAAAAGCGGTCACGATAAACTCGGTGAGGAGCTTAGACGGCTGGAAAGAAAGGATAGAATAGAGGTGGTTAAGGCAATTGAAGTGGCCAGGGCCCATGGCGATCTAAAAGAAAATGCCGAATATCACGCTGCCAAGGAACGACAGGGACATATTGAGGGCCGGATAATGGAATTAAAGGATAAATTGGGCCGCTCTGAGATTATTGACTGTACAAAGGTAAATTACGATCGAGTTGTTTTCGGCACTGTTGTCACTTTACTCGACCTTGATAGTGATGAGGAAGTTACTTATCAGTTACTGGGTACGGATGAGGCCGATGTTAAAAAGGGCAGTATCTCTGTGTATTCTCCCTGGGGTCGTGCCATGCTGGGCAAGAACGAGGGTGACGAATTTACGGTAAAAACCCCGAATGGCGTTCGTCAGTTGGAAATTATGGAAATTACTGCGGGAAAAACCCCATAACTTAAACGCCCGCAGTTCTCTCTTGATTCGCTATCTGCATCTTAATAATCGCCTGACGGCTACTCTTTCCATAACCACCCTAAGGAGCCTGAATAGCGAATGAATCTGTTTTTTTTAACGACACACCAACAGGTTCTTGACACTTACTCCAACCGTATGCAACAATGTTAATCGTTCACCCGGGGCTGCTTTTTTTCGGTAAACTCCATCCTGTAAGCGTTTACCAGTGCCTTAGATTCAGAGTCTCGTTCCTCGCTTACCTGTGCCTGCGCAGCATACTGGTGCTATGTAAGCAGGCTCAAATGGGCAAAGAGGTAAGCACCCTTAAAAACAGGGCATAAACTCCAACTCCGTGAGGTGCTGGTGAACGCTTACAAAATATGCGGTGCCCTGTGAGCAGTTACCATGTTGAAATATTTGCAACTGTTCAGTGAAAAAACATCAGGAGATGAAAATGATCAGGAAAAGCTTGGCAAAATGTTCACTGTGGCTCTGCTGCTGCCTGGCAGTCGGATGGGTACATCCCGTTCAGGCTGAAAATATAGAGGTCGATGAGGAAGAGGCCAGGGAACAACAGGAAATTGAGGCCATGTTTGCCGATGAGTTCCAGGAAGAAGATGTCTACCGAACCCAGGAAATGCTTATTTCGGCTACCGGCAGTCTCAAGCCCCTGCGTCTGGCCCCCTCAGTAGCCAGCATTATCACTGCCGAAGAGATTAAGATCATGGGAGCCGCCACCCTGGACGAAATTCTGGAAACCGTTCCCGGTCTTCATGTTGCGCCTTCGGGTCTGAATATTTTCTCTTCCATCTGGTCTATCCGCGGCATACGAACCAGTATCAACCCCCAGGTTCTCCTGCTTATCAACAGCATTCCGGTTACCAATTCAGCGAGCGGTGACAGATTAAAGTGTTTTCAGATGCCGGTGGCCATGATTTCCAGAGTGGAAGTGATTCGCGGCCCAGGTTCAGCGGTTCACGGGGCTGACGCCTTTGCCGGCACGATTAATGTTATTACCAGGGATGGCCATGAAGTTAACGGAACAGAGGCCGGACTACGCTATGGATCATTTGACACCACCGATGCCTGGTTCCTGCATGGCGGTACTTATGGCGGCTGGAATCTGGCGACCGGCATTGAGAGCCGGAAGTCCCAGGGTGATGATGAGCGGATTATCTCTCAGGATAGCCTCGGCAGCGGCCCTCCCTCTCAGGCTCCGGGTGAACTGGACACCGGTTATGATATTGTCAATGTTAATCTTGGGTTGAACAGGGAAGATCGATGGATTGGTCATTTTAACGGCTACTGGAGTAATGATAATGCCATGGGCCCTGGTGGAGCACAGGTACTGACTGATGGTAATGTATCCGACAGCCGTCAGCTTTTGCTGGATCTGACTTATAATAACGATGACTGGATAAAAAACTGGAATCTGAGCCTGCAGACCAGCTATCTTTACCAGAAAGTTGATAATTATTTCCAGTTTTTCCCTCCCACAGTGCTCAACATGCGCGCCCAGCCGGTTGTTACCTCCAAGGCTGGCGGTCTTGAGCTATCCGCCTTTTATAATGGTTTGACTGACCATAAAGTCAGGCTGGCGGCCGGCATTAAATTTTTCGATGTTGACACAGATGAATATAAAAATTTTGGCCCTGGAGTAGCTCTGCTGGGGGGGACGCAGTTTGGTTCACTGCTCAATATCAGCGATACGCCTTATATTTTCATGAGAGACCAGAACCGTCGACTTTGGTTTTTTTCCTGCCAGGATGAATGGCATATCAGCAAGGGATGGGAATTGACCGCCGGAGTTCGTTATGATGAATATGATGATTTTGGCTCAACCATCAACCCCCGCCTGGCTCTGGTCTGGGAGGTTCGTTATGATCTTACTGCCAAGTTGATGTATGGCAGCGCCTTCCGGGCTCCATCCTTTACCGAACAGTATATCCAGAATAATCCCATGATTACGGGTAACAGTAATTTAGATCCGGAAACTATTGATACCTATGAGCTGGCTTTTACCTGGGAGCCTACCGCTGATTTGCAGATTATGCCGAGTTTTTTTTATTACGAGATTGAGGATATGATTGAATATTCTGAGACTTCACCGTTTGCGGCAGGAAATTATAAAAATATCAATGGCAGCGGCTTTGAGCTTGAGTTCAGGTGGCACCCCCAAAACTCCCTGGAAATCAAGGGCAATTTAGCTTATCAGCGCTCCAGGGACAAGGACAGTCATGAGATTATCGCTGATACGCCGGAGTGGCAGTTCTACACCGATGCCACCTGGAGTTTTGCTCCTGACTGGTCTCTAACCGGGCAGTATTTCTGGATTGCTGACCGCCATCGGGCTTACGGGGATGTCCGCTCGGACATTGCCGATTATGATCTGGTCAACCTTACTCTCAGACGAAAAAATATCGGCAATCATTTTGAATTCGCTTTTTCGGTACGTAATCTCTTCAATGAAGATGTCAGGGAACCCAGTCCCTATGATCCAGACGCGCCGGACGGCGGCTATATGCCAAATGATTACCCCATGGAAAGCCGGGCTATCTGGGCTGAGGTCAGGGTACATTTCTAGAGACGATTAAGATGAATCGCCCGCAAAATCAAGTTAATAAACGTGATGAGAAATTCGCTGACCGTACCGTGACAAAAATCTGGGATGAGGAACCTGATCCGGAAAATTCCTATCTGGCCAGGCACTGCCGCTGTCATGGCTACGATATTATCGAACTGGCCCAAAAACGTTCATTTGTCGATGTCCTTTTTCTCTTGTTTCAGGGCGAATTGCCAAATCCGGCCCAGGCTCGACTCCTGGAAACCCTGATGATCGTTCTTATTAACCCTGGTCCCCGCCATCCGGCGACCAGGGCGGCAATGAACGCCTCGGTGAGCAAAACCAATTCAGCCCATTTGCTTCCCATTGCTCTCTCGGTATTAAGCGGTACTCATTTAGGCGCTGAAGAAGTGGTTGCCGCCATGCGATTTTTACAAAAACGCAGTGAGGAAAATCCTCTGAAAGTGGCAACAGAACTCCTGGAAAACCCTGGCCCTCCGGAAGGTGACTGGCACATTGCCCCAGGATTCGGCAGTCGTTTTGGCGGCATTGATCCATTGCCCCGGGAGGCAGCTGACTTACTTATTGCATTACCAGGCCATGGAAAAACTTTGCAGTGGGGAGATAATTTCGCTGAGGAAATTGGCCAGATGAATCTCGGTTGGCTCAGTACCGGACTAGCAGCCGCTGTCTTTTGTGACCTTGGTTTTCACCGATTGGCCGGTGCCGGTCTTTTTCAGCTTCTCTGTGCGCCGGGATTATTGGCTCACGGCCTGGAGCTGGCCGATAAACCGATTACCGACATGCCTTTTTTGGATGAAATTCATTATGTCATTACAAAAGAAGCAAAAAAAAGATGACACCTCGTTTTGGGATAAACGCCGTGGTAAAATTCATACCGCTAAAGGTGGCTGGATAATTGGAGAGGCGGTTTACAACCAGGGATATTCCATGCTGGATGACCTGGTGGGGAAAAAAACCTTTTTTCAAGTATTAATGCTCAATGCCACCGGCAGGCTGCCGGATAAACGCCTGGCTGAATGGCTGGAGGCCTTATTTGTCTGTCTCAGCTGGCCGGATGCCAGAATATGGTGCAACCAGATCGGCAGTCTTGCCGGAACAATGAACTCTACGCCGGTTGCAGCTGTCAGTGCCGGAATTTTAGCTGCTGATTCTCGGATGTACGGCCCTGGAACTCAGACAATAGGGGCCTCCTTCATCTTAGAAGCATTAAGAAAAAAAAATATCGGTAAAACAGCGGAAACAATTGTGGAAGAATTTTCACAAACATGCCAGGGAGCCGTACCGACAATCCCTGGTTTTGTCAGACCGTTAACCCGTGGTGACGAAAGGGTTATCGCCATTGACCAGGTTACAGAAAAATTAGGTTTTGCTCGAGGCCCTCATCTTGATTTAGCCTTTGAGATTGAAAAGGTAATGCTGAAAAAATATCAAGAAGGGATAAACCTTTTAGGTTACTCAGCTGCTTTTCTCTGCGATCAGGCATTGACAGCCAGGCAACAGTACAGAGTGGTAAGCGCCATGGTGAATTCCGGTGTTCACGCCTGCTATGCTGAGGCAGCCGACAACCCGCCTGAATCTTTTTTTCCCTTTCAGTGTAAAGACATCAACTTTCAGGGCCATGCCCCAAGGCCGGTTCCGAAAAAAAAATTAAAAAAATAACCGTGAAAAACACCGAACTGTAACTGTTTCTTCCCAAGTAACCCTCATCTGCCGCTTGGCGAACAACGAAGCATGAAAGTTTCGGGTGCCTCCCGAACACGCCACGAAGTGGACTTTCATATAAATATCTTGCTCATATTTTCTTTATTATCCCTTCAGGGTTACTACTCACGGGGTAAGCGTTTTCTAACTTCGCTAACTCCTGTAATTGTAACTGCTTACAGGTAAGCGCTCCATGAACACCACCCTGCACCCGTTTAAACGCCGCGATATACCTGATGTATTATCGCGAGCGTTGAAACGGGTATATGGCGGCATCCCTGAAACGCTGACAGGCCGTGCCTTCCCAAAAGTCAAGGTGTGGTTTATTGATCGCTATCGCTTACAGGGTGGCGTAGATTTTTGTGATCAGGTCGGCGCAGCGTATTAGTCATACGTAAGCCGGGCTGATCGCGGAAAGATGCGGTGCCCTGTGAGCAGTTTCCCTTCAGGTTAATGAGAAAATATCTTAGTGGCCATGTGCAGGGGAAAATTTTCCACTGCCAGATTAATCTTTGCAGCGGTCTCCAGATTAACAGAAATCTGTGTTCCCAGTGGTGCCATTACACCGATTTCTTTCGGCTTTTGCCGGCGAATGATAATGTTGCGAGCCATGGAAGCGGCCTGGGAACCCATATAGGGAATATCAGGATTTGTCGATAACAACATGCCGAATTGAGTTAATTCCTCGGCCTGGCCAATACAGACCAGACGATCCTTGACACAGCGCTGCTCTATCCAATCGGCATTATCAAGGCTTAAAACCAGGGGATCATTAAGCATGAGAAAAGCATCAACCCGGGGAGAGACTTCCTTGAAGGCCCGTTTGAATTCCCGGGGATGACCGATGCTGTTTACCACGAGTTCAAGGCCGAGAAGAGCTGCGGTCTGCCTGATTTGCCGAAGCTGGGTACCGGCGGCAAACTTGGTGCTGCAGATAATCCCCAGCCTCTTAACCCTGGGGGAAAAAAGCAGCATATTGGCAAACTGGGTGCCAGGAGATATTTCCATGGAAATGCCGGTAATGTTATCCTGTCCCTCAGTGAGACTATAGCGCTGCCAGTCAAGCACCATGATAAAGATGACCGGAATATCCTGTTGTCTCCTGGTCCAGATTTTGGCAATATAGGCGGCCTTGGCGCCCACTGCCAGGATTAAGGCAGGTTTTTCCCTGAAAATTTTCTTTTTCAGGGCAGGAGCTTGTTTGGGATCACCATGAAGATTATAACGCTTAACCGGTAAACCGACATCAGCGCAGAAAGAGGCAACCGGTTTTTGATAAATTTCCATGGTATCGCTCAACAGGACAACAACAGAGCCCGAGTCAAGGCCCAGCGCATTGCCGGTGGGCAATAACCATAAAAAAAACAGAATTATATTAATTTTCAGCAGTTTTCCAATCATCAATCTGAATCATTTCCAAAATTTTTGGTTTGTTTATTTTTCCGCTGGAGTTTAACAGAATTTTTTTAAATATATCCCGGGCTGCCGGGGACGTACTCCCTTCTGTGTAACAAAGGATCGGCAGACCAATGGGACTGGATTTCAATATAGATTTCACACCGCCAAGCAGGATTGGATTAATCCGGCGCAGTTCGGAGATATTTTCCTGGCAGACCAGGGCCAGATCAACCTGGCCGATGGCCACGGCAATAAGGGCGTCAAGATCCTTGGGGACATAAATAATATTCATTTCCGCGGCATCAACACCTAATTTATCAAACATGATGCGGTTGAGAATGGTGAGGGTTCGAGACCCCATGGAGGTCATGGCCAGACTTTTTCTAGGCAGGGTATTGATGGCAATCTTGAAGGCCTTTGAGGTCAGCAGAACTTTTGTGTAACTTTTGTGACCATGGTGACCGGGACAAAATAAGGGTTTAATTTTCGAGGTGTCTCCCAGTTCAGCAAAATACCAGGAAGGCATCAGGATAAAAGCTGGTTTACTTTTTTTTATCTGCTCCTGAAAATCCTGGAGATGAACAAAGGCCTGGAAGGAGATGTCATAGCCCTGCTTCTCGAAAAAATCAGTCATCTCCTCATTGAGTTCGCTGAGATTGGCCTGACTGGAATCAGGATTAAAATAATAAAACTCAGGGACAGAAGAGGCCAGACCGGGACTGCCGTAACAGCAAAGCAGGATAATGCTGAAAAAGAGAGTGAACAAAAAAGAAAAACTTTTTATGTCGTCTCCGCCTTGAATATTCAAAAAAAATCCGGTTAATGATGTTGTTGAAAAAGCTTGAAAGTCTTCGGGAGGCTGTCCGAGAATAGACTTTTTTGCTCAGAATAGATTGATATCTCGAAATCTCGCACACTCGCTTTCCGTAGCATTATTTTTTCGAAATAACAACGAGTTGGGTAGATAAGAGAGGCTCAAGATTCCACCAAAAAGGGGTACCCTCGGACAGCCTCCCGATCAGGGGGCAAAAGTGACTGTGTTATTGCAAAAGCAATATACCCCCAAAGGGCAAATCTGGTCAAGCATGTCTTTTATCAGCCGATATTTTTTCGTAACTATTTCAGTTACAGTTCAAATTTAAGGGTATATTTTTTCGTAACTATTCAGAGGTGCTTCAGTACCTTTTTTCTTGATTTTCAACCGCATCTAATCGTACACTCTTTAAATACATAAAAAATCAGGAGGTTGCACCATGAATACGGCAGAACTGATTATCCATGCCCTTAATCATCTGAACATAAAGTACATCTTCGGTATTCCCGGCGGCGCTATCGAGGATTTGAATACCGCTATCCTTTGAAGTTCCCTATTGTTTTTATATGGCCATGGGGTTCGGCTCCATGGGCTATGCTGTTGCCGCACCGGTGGGAGCTAAACTGGACAGGCCGGAAAGGCCGGTGGTGGCCATGGTCGGAGACGGCAGTTTTCAGATGAATGGTTTTGAAATAGCTACGGCCGTCAATTACAATATTCCAGTGATCTGGGTGGTATTTAACAATGCCATGCTGGGGATGGTGCATCACGGCCGCCGCCTTTTCGCGCAGCCTATTCCGGATGGTCTAACCCCGCATTTTAAACGGATTAATTTTGCCCAGGTGGCTGAAGGTCTTGGAGCCCGGGGGATCAGGATAGAAAAACCGGGTGAAATTACTCATGATTTTATGACCGATGTCCTGGCATCGGGCCAGCCGACGGTAGTCGATGTTTTAATTGATGATGAGGCCGTTCCGCCTATCCATGCCAGGATTAAAACCGTGGATAATCTCTGTTAGTCTCTGCCACTTTAGCGCCTTACTCCTGATTTTTTACAAAAAACGTAACTGGTTACAGGGGTTAGCGAAGTTAGGACGCTTACCCCGTGAGTAGTTACCAAAAAACAAGAAAATTAGTCAGTTAACTACTGAAAAATGTTTCTGTACTGGTAACTATTCAGGTAGGGGCGAAAAACTGCCCAAACCACCGACCTGTAACTGTTCAGAGGTAATCGAACGTAGTGAGACTCCGTGTGCTTCAGCTGTGCGTGATAAGGCTGGCGCAATACTATGTAAGACAGACTTATCGCGTGCAGGTAAGCACCCTTAAAAACAGGGCATAAACTTCGACTCCGGATGAAGTGCAGCTGAATAGTTACCTGTACTGTAGGAGTCCAGCCCCCAGGACGATCCATGTAAGGAGCGTTGCTCCATGTTTTATCTTCCAGAGGGCTGGATGCCCGGAGAAAATGTCGTAAGCGCTCCATGAACACCACCCTGCACCCGTTTAAACGCCGCGATATACCTGATGTATTATCGCGAGCGTTGAAACGGGTACATGGCGGCATCC
>JANTFJ010000026.1 GCA_024763495.1 Desulfobulbaceae bacterium
ATGTAAGACAGACTTATCGCGTGCAGGTAAGCACCCTTAAAAACAGGGCATAAACTTCGACTCCGGATGAAGTGCAGCTGAATAGTTACAAATAAATTAGTAGAGATTAAGGTGTAATGTGCCTTAGAATGCGAAGTTATTTTTGAGTGAGCTCTAAGACAAATTTAATCTCAAGCCATTCTGTTTCAAATTCCCACAGATTCCAGAAAGGAATAACGTATTGAAAATTAAAGGGCAGTTTTTTTTTCGCCAACCTTGCCTTAATCCGTAATTTATAGGTGCCCCCATTATGGAGATCAGTTATAGTTTCCAGTTTATAATCATGAACTTCCGCCATAATTCTGTCTGCCTCAATCTGGGAAGCAGCGGTAACAATCCTGTCTGTTTCACCAAACTCGACCAGGAACTCTTCCTTTAAATTATCATAGGTCAGGGTATGGTCAAAACTTTGCCTGACAATATCCTTGTCAGGGCCCCCCTCTCTTGTCTCCAGCAATTCCATATAAAAAGTAAAAGAAACCGGAATGCCGTTTTTAACCCCATTTCTCATTTCATCGGTAAAGGCGTTAGCCACCTGGAAATAAAGAAGCAGTTCACTCTCGGAAGTCATTACCACAACATCCTTGATAACAGCAGAATCACGGGCAAAGGCGGGAATCGGCAGGAGGCAGCAGATAAACAGAGCCGGCAGAAATCTTTTAATAGAATTTAAAAACATATAATTGGACGTAAGCAGCCCCGGAGTTCTTAGTCCCTTAGGATTTATTTTCGTGTTATTTACACCCCTCAAGGAGGTACTGAAAAAGTGGCAGTTTTTAGCCCTACCTGAATAATTACAAATCGTTTTCCGGTTTATCTGGGCCGGGAGGCTGTTACTCAATATTTTCAATAAAAAAATCAGGGTTCCAGACAATTTCAGAATCCTGGGAACGTAACTGTTTAAATTCTTCCAGCAAGGCATCCTGAATCAAAAGTTGAATATCTTCGGCAACATCCATAACCGGTTCATCAGCCTCGAGTTCCAGATAAAAATGAAGATGATCCGGTGCCAGCCAGATAAAACAAGCCTTACCATTAATCAAAGCACCACAGGTCAAAAAAGCATCATGGAAAAAAGAAATATAGCGATCAGGCCGGGCAAATATTGCTTTGCGGCCAACAGTACTCCAGACCACATGATACCGTTTTCCAGTCTCCTCTTCTTTCCTTTCTTCATTTTTCCCGCAGCCGCAACTGCCGTTACCACAACGTCCCAGGTTATTGATTATCTTCAGGATCTCTTTAAAATAATCTTTTCTGTTCCTGGCCACAGGTAAAACAAGTCGGCCCGGCCCATTTTCTGAACCAACAATTTTGAGATCAGGCCGAAAACGGTGACAGACAAAAGTACCATCTTGATCCACTATTTTATTATTGAGGTCACATAAAACAGCTTCTCGAAAATTCAACTCAACACAGACAGTACATTTTTCAAAAACCGTCTGTTTGTTATAAAACACACACTGCCGACATTTACGGGGTATATCTTTCGTCATAAATAAATTTCCAGACTACCGGCTATCCGGTAACGCCACTCTCTGCCATCTCCTGTTTTATAACTTCAGACCTCTGGCTGCCGATAACTTGCCGGGTCTTTTGCAGGAAACCGGTAAAGGTAGCCGAATTCAATGAGCAGACGGCCTCCGCCTGATAAAGCTTCTGCTGAACTTCCAGATATTCAGGTTCAACCAGATCAATTTTATTCAAAACCCGCAGACAAAAAATATTTTCCAGGCCAAGCTCCCGGAGGATATCATCCACCACCTTAATCTGGCGGGGGAAACGGCTGTTACTCACATCTATAACATGCACCAGGATATCGGCCTCATGCAATTCTTCCAGGGTGGCCTTAAACGCCAGCATCAGCTCAGGTGGCAAATTTCGGATAAACCCGACGGTGTCGGTAATTATCACCTCAACATCCTCTGGAAAACGTAATCTCCTGCTGGTGGGATCAAGAGTCGCAAACAGCTTATCTTCGGCAACTATTTTACTATTTGTCAAGGTGTTGAGCAAAGTTGATTTGCCGGCATTGGTATAGCCTATAAGGGAAATAACCGGCAAATTTTTCTTTCGTCTCCGACTGCGGCGCTGATGTCTTTCCCGGCTCACTTTCTTTAATTTTTTAGCCAGTTTGCTTAATCTGTCATTTATCCGCCGCCTATCAATCTCGAGTTTGGTTTCACCTGGACCTCTCCCACCGATACCGCCGGTCAAACGAGACAAGGCATCATCCCGCCTGCCAAGACGAGGCAGCAGATATTTTAACTGAGCCATCTCAATCTGCAATTTTCCTTCCCGGCTCAAGGCCCGACGAGCAAAAATATCAAGAATAAGCTGGGTACGATCAACAACCCTTAACTCAGTATGATCGGTTATGGAACTTATCTGAGAGGGATTAAGTTCCTGGTCAAAAATCAACAAATTGGCATTCAGGCGTAAAGCGGCAAGCATTATCTCACCGAGTTTGCCCTTGCCGAGAATAAATCTGGGATTAATCCTGTCCCGCCGTTGAATAATCGTATCCAGGACAATAATATCGTCTGAACGAACCAGTTCCTTCAATTCAGCCATTGATTCCCCTGCCTGCTTTTTAGAAGCAGTTGTTACACTGACTAACAACGCTCTGTCCCTGGAAGAATCAAGATCCTTTATGGGTTTTACCCTGGCAAATTCATTTTCCAGGGCGGCAATCTGGGTACGGATATCTATATTCTGGCCGGAGGGAGAAACAGGGGGCAGGAAAGACCAGTTACAGCCTTTTATGGGTTGAGGCACAAGATGAGCAGCATATATTTTTTCCGGCAGGCCGTCAGGATTAATTTTAATGACGGCCATTAAATCAAGCCGGAGAAAAAGAAGATCCAACAGGTCATCCTGACTTAAATCTTCTCCTTTAAGATGGGTATGAATGCAACGCAATCCCTTGAGACGACCTGACGAAGAACGAAAATGGCCAAGAGCTGGAATAATAATCTGTCGGTGATCTCCGACAATTACATTTCTTACCTGGCCGGAGCGGTCAATCAGCACACCGACCTGACGAGACAAATCAAATGAAATCGCGCATAATTCCCTGGCCATTTCCGGAGAAATAATCTGAGCAGGAGCAACCTTGCGGCGCCCCAGCCTTTCAAGGCTCTTCTTCCGGGCTGTTTTCAGCCCGCTGACATTTCCGGTTATTTTACTGATGACTTTTGTCCGCTTTGGAAATCGTAAGGATAGCGCTCAATAAAGTACACCCAGGCGGCGACAACCCCATAACTGTCATTATCCCCTTTTCTCCCGCAAAATACGTTTATCTCCCACCCGAATTGTTAATTTCACCCGGTCAAAATACTCCAGCAACGGAATTGAAAATTTCCTGGTCAAGCCAGTCATCTCTTTGAAGCGGGGGGCATCAATATCCCCCTCCTTCTCCAGAAAAATAATCATTTTTTCTTTCAAGGCCGCCACTTCCCTGCTGTCAAAATAAAGATCTTCAGAAATTTTGCACACCAGTTTATCCTGGATCAGCAAATCAAGAACCTGGCGAACCAGAGACTGGGGAGTGTCAGGAAAGTGGGCAAAAATCTGCTTAACAGTGGGTGTTTTAAGCCCTGATTTTTTAAAAAGACTCCGCAAATCCCGGCGTATTTCCTGCTCATCAGCCTGAAGAAATACCTGGTGCCCGCTAAGCCTGACATCTCCACCTTCCTGAACCACTTTTTTCTTTTTAATCAAATCAACCAGAACAGCCTGAAAAAATTTAAGTTCCAGGCCGGGATAGAGCCGGGTACGCAGTTCTTCTTTGGAAAAACCGGGTCTTAAAGGATTCTGTTGATGAAAAGATGCCAGGATATCCTGCAGGCGATCAGCAACTTTATCATAAATACTTGATTCAACCATTAATTTCTGATTAGAATCAAGCACAATAATTTTACGGGCTGAAACCGGTACTTTTAAAATTTTATTTAATTTTTTCCCGAATATACCTATTTTTATAGCCAGTTCATCAAAAGTCAACCCTCGAAAACCACTGTCCCGCAAATAAAAAAGAATCAGCTCCTCGACATCACCCCGATGATAAACCGCGAAGTCCAGCTGGTTTATTTCCTTAAAACGCTTCCGTTTTACGGCTGAACCATTAAAAATTATTCCACCGCCGATAGTAGCCACGGGAGAATAACTCCGGACAACATAACGATCATCCGGCCAGACACCAAACTTTTTTTCAAGAAGGAGTTGAACATCAGCCGTGGCCCCTGGCCTT
This sequence comes from Desulfobulbaceae bacterium, assembly GCA_024763495.1. GTDB lineage: Bacteria > Desulfobacterota > Desulfobulbia > Desulfobulbales > SURF-16 > JANTFJ01. Next base: position 4,292 of record JANTFJ010000026.1, read on the forward strand.
AATTCTTCAACTTCGAGCAGTGCTATCCGGCCCATAATTTCGGCAGTACCCAGATGGATTCTTATCCTAGTTCTATTTTTTAATGGTTTACTGTTACCGGCAAGATAATGAAACTCAGCGTCAAAAACATAAGCCGGATCTAAACAGGAAGGGGAAGCAAGCATATCCCCCCGGTTTATCATATCCTTTTCCAGGCCTTGAATATTAATCGCGGTACGATAGCCGGCCTCGACCCGATCTATTGCCCTGCCATGTACCTGAATACCACGAATTTTCCCATTCAGCCTTGCGGGATAAAGGGTAATATCATCGCCGACACCAATCCGACCCGAAAGTGAAGTGCCGGTTACCACGGATCCGAAGCCCTTCATACTGAAAACACGGTCAACCGGCAGCCGGAAAGGACCGTATACTTCCGGGAATTCACACTGAACAACAAGCCGGTCAATAGTTGCCTTGACCTCATCAATACCTTCACCCGTGGTAGAGGAAACAGTTAGCAGCGGCGCATTGTCAAGGAAACTGTCTCTAAAATATTCCCGGACATCGTCCTCGACCAGCTCCAGCCATTCCTCGTCAACCATATCCTTCTTGGTGATAATTATAAGACCCTTTTTTACCCCGAGCAGGCTGCAAATCTCAAAATGTTCCCTGGTCTGGGGCATGACCCCTTCATCAGCAGCAATAACAAAAGCGACCAGGTCAATACCAGCGACACCTGCCACCATATTTTTAATAAATTTTTCATGGCCGGGAACATCAACTATGCCAAGCCGGTGTCCGCAGGGCAGATCAAGAAAAGCAAAACCCAATTCAATGGTAATACCTCTTTCCTTTTCTTCCTTCAGCCGATCAGTATTAATGCCGGTTAAGGCCTTGACCAGGCTGGTCTTGCCATGATCAACATGACCGGCAGTTCCCAGAACAACTTCACGCATAATTTTAAAAACCAACCTTCATGAAAAATTTACAGATAAGGATTTGATCGCTTTTCCGCACCGATAGTAGAACGGGAACCGCCATAGCCATGCCCCGGCCAGACCACGGTTTCCTCCGGCAGAACCAACAGTCGTTCCCTGATCGCCTGCAGAAATTGATCCATGTCACCACCAGGGAAATCAGTTCTACCGACAGCGCCGACAAAAAGAGTGTCACCGGTAAAAAGATCAGGCGGATTATAAAGACAAATCCCCCCCGGAGTATGCCCCGGAGTATGAATTACTTTCAAATCAATATTGCCCACGGAAATAACATCACCGTCATTAACCGAAATATCCGGAGGTGGAGAGGCCGGCAGCCCGAGCATGGAAAAATAATCCTCAACCTCCGGCTTTGCAAAAAATGCGACATCATCACTATGCATGACAATATCCGCTCCAGTCGCCTCTTTTATCCGAGCATTTCCGCAGACATGATCAGGATGTCCATGGGTATTGACGATATATTTAACCGTCATTCCCATCTGTTCGGCCATGGCCAGGACTTCTTCATCATTACCGCCAGGATCAATAATCACTCCCTGGCCGGTTTCTTCACATTTTACCAGATAACAACACACGGCCATGGAACCGACTATCATTTGTTTGATCAACATAGTTACCCCTCTACCCCGTTAACCGCACCCGGCAGAATTTTCTTTTCCCTACTTTGAGCAGAACTTCATCTTTATTGCTGACAGTATAATCAACATCACTAATCTTTTTGCCGTCAACAGAAACAGCATTCTGTTTAATCATCCGCCGCGCTTCTCCGGTTCCCTTAACCATACCGGCATTAGCCAGCAGCCTGGGCAACCAGATTTTACCGTTTTCAGTTTCTATTTCCTGTTCCGGGATATCATCGGGCAAATCATGTTTTTTAAAAACCCGTTCAAAATTTTCCTCGGCCCTGGCCGCTGTAACCTCATCATAAAAACGGCCGCAAAGCTCTAACGCCAGTTTCTTTTTAACTTCTTTGGGATGAATTTTACCGCCAGCCATATCACTATTTAAAGCTGCTATCTGTTCAGTTGTCAAATCACTTAATAGATCATAATAACGAAACATAAGTTCGTCTGATACAGACATAATCTTACCGTAAATATTATCAGCTGTTTCAGTAATTCCGATATAGTTGCCCAGGGATTTACTCATCTTGTTAACCCCGTCCAGGCCTTCCAGGAGCGGCATGGTAATGACCACCTGGGGTTCCTGTCCCCAGGCCCGCTGGAGATCCCGTCCCATCAAAACATTAAAAAGCTGATCAGTCCCGCCCAGCTCAACATCCGCCTTAATGGCTACCGAGTCATAGCCCTGGATCAGGGGATACATAAATTCATGAATACTGATAGGACGCTGATTTTCAAAACGCTGACGAAAATCCTCCCGTTCAAGCATCCTGGCAACGGTGAGCTGGGAAGCCAGGCGAATAAAATCATGGGATGACAGATCATTAAGCCAGTCACTGTTAAACATTACCGTGGTTTTGTCAGGATCAAGAATCTTAAATATCTGTTCCTTGTAAGTCTCGGCATTACGCGCGACATCTTCCCTGGTCAGCGCCTTGCGGGTATCCGATTTTCCGGTAGGGTCGCCGATCATACCTGTAAAATCACCAATCAGGAACAGGACATCATGGCCCATATCCTGAAAGTGTTTTAATTTCTGAATCAAAACCGTATGACCGAGGTGCAGGTCAGGAGCAGTTGGATCAAAACCAGCCTTTACCCGCAAAGGGGTATTTGTCTCAGCTGATTTCCGCAGCTTTTTAATTAAATCTTCCCTGGAAATTACATCAACGGCCCCTCTTTCTATCAGGGCAACCTGTTCATCAATTGTTATATTCATTTTTTGTCACTACTCACACTCTTAAAACTCATAACCGTGAAAAACAATGTATCTTCCATTATCTGTCCTCTGGCTTCTGGCTTCTGAATTATCGGGCATATTCTACCGCTCTTATCTCCCGAATTACAGTAACCCGTATCTGACCTGGATAGGTAAGTTCTTTTTCTATCTTATTGACAATATTACGACTCAACACAACAGCTTCAGCGTCTGAAACCTTATTACTGTTTACAACGATACGAATTTCCCGACCTGCTTGAATTGCAAAAGTTTTTTCAACTCCGGGAAACGAATTGGCGATCTTTTCAAGATCTTCAAGCCGCTTGACATACGTCTCAAGCATTTCTTTCCTGGCGCCCGGCCTGGCCCCGGAAAGAGCATCTGCCGACTGCACAAGAACATCTAAGATACTCTCAGGTGCAACGTCTTCATGATGAGCCGCTATTGCGTGGACAATCTTGGCTGATTCGCCATATTTCTTTGCCAGATCCGCACCTATTATAGCATGTGATCCCTCTACTTCATGGTCAACAGCTTTGCCGATATCATGAAGAAGCCCAGCCCGTTTAGCCTGGTTTACATTAATCCCTAATTCAGCCGCCATTACCCCGCAAAGAAAAGCAACTTCCAGAGAATGCTGCAGAACATTCTGGCCATAACTTGTCCGAAACTTCAAACGACCAAGTAGCATTATCATTTCCACGTTAACCCCATGGGCGCCAACATCAAAAGTGGCCTGTTCCCCAGCCTCGCGCATCGAGACATCAAGCTCCTTGCTGACCTTGGCAACAACCTCCTCAATACGGGCCGGATGAATACGACCATCCGTAATCAACCGCTCAAGCGACAAGCGGGCAATTTCACGACGAAGTGGGTTAAACCCTGACAGAATTACAGCCTCCGGGGTATCGTCAATAATTATATCAATGCCGGTTGCCGCTTCAATAGCCCGGATGTTACGGCCCTCCCGGCCAATAATTCGTCCTTTCATTTCATCATTGGGCAGAGTAACTACTGAAACAGTTTTTTCCGCGACAAAATCACCGGCATAACGTGAAATCGCCAATGCCAGGACATTTTTAGCCTTTTTATCTGCCTGGAGCTTCATTTCATTTTCAATTCTGACAATCTCTTTTGCCGCTTCCATTCGGGCTTCACTTTCAATAGATTCAGTCAATAATTTTTTTGCCTCGTCCCTGCTGATTCCGGAAATTTTTTCCAGCTTGAAACGCTGTTCTTCAACAAGCGAATTAATTTCATTACGTTGCTCAATAATTTTATCTTCTTCATTGCTTAATCTCTTTTCTCGATTAAGCAAGTCCATCTCTCTCTTGTCAAGCAGCTCAACCTTTCTCTCAATCTGATCGGATTTCTGGTTAAGCCTTTTTTCTTCGGCGATAAGAGCTGATTTCAGCTCCTTAAACTCATGTTCAGCCTCAACCTTCAGCTTATACGATTCATCCTTTATCTGCAGACCGGCTTCTTTTTTTATCTGCTCGGCTTCGGCCAGGGCGTTTTCGATCAACTTCTTGCCCTGCTCCTCAATATTTTCCAAACGCGCCTCTAAAAAGCGTTTTCGAATAAAAAAACCGGCAATAATACCACCCAAAAGGGTCAAAACATACAACACAGCCTGCAATATATTGGTCACGGGGCTCTAGCCTCCTGATTAATTAATTAAAATAAATTCAGCGGTACTGTTCAGATGTACTTTAAACAGATTATAAGTACAGAAAATTTTAAAAGACGGAACAATCTCCTGGATAGTGCGGGGAACAATAACAGACCGTTAAAGGCAGGAAAAACAGGTGAGGGGTTAAACTGGAACAGCAGCTGAGCTGACTCAACAGCGCAATTATATCGCGACTGGATAATTAAATAAAAAATCCAAGCTATAAAATATCTATCAACTCAAATGGAATCATAACAATAAATATATAAATTTACATTAATATCCATAAGAAACACTTTATATTAACCTGAAATACAGGATTAAATTTCACTACCGTGATGCTTAACTCCGCCGGCTATTACAGCCTTACTTAACACACCATCAGGGGCACCTCTAAAGGTTGCCGTTTAGTTATTTTCTTCGGTTCATCAAACCATTAAGTTATGCCTTTCTACCAGAAAACCATAAAAGGCGTATCGCAACTGCGCACAGAACACCAGATCCAGTCCGGGTTACGTATGACTGATACGCTGTGCCGGCCTATCGCAAAAATCTCCGGCACTCTGTTACCAGTTACAATTACGGAAGGTAGCGCAATTAAGGCGCTTACCCAGTGAGTAGTTACGGCATATCTATATATAAAAACCGGCAAAACCGGATATTAATAAAAATCCCCCCGCCATAGCCGTGTTAACAACTACATCGAACCTAACTGAGTTAGGTGGGAGTACTCATAAGACCTTCTAGTAATTTCGTTTGCACGAATTTCTATCCAGAATCAGGGAAGTCTCCCTCGATGATTATGTTGGCTCGAAAGTGCTGCTAATCACCAACCAGGCAGGGGAAAACTGACTTACTTTACGACACTGTCAATTTTTACGGTTATATCTTCAAGTGAAGAATTAATTTTACTTTTGTAGTTCTCAAAATCACGCTTCAATTTAATATATTTGCCAGCCATGTTCAAACTGGCCAGAATTGCCAGTTTATTTGACGGCAAAGTTGAAGCTGATTGAGAATAAGTCTCAAGCTGCTTTTTTACTAATTCTAAAATTTCCTTTACGTCCTCTTCAGGGGCATCAGTATATAATGGATATTCCTGGCCTAAAACCTCAAATTTGACCAAACGTTGCAAAACTCAGCACCTGATTTATCCCAAAATGTACGAAAAGTTGATGATAGAAATATTATACTTTATTTTTTACCAAAATAACCAGACATAGGCAATATATTTATCAAAACAATCAGGACTCCACAGAAAACAACTGCGAAGATGATTCGACTTCCTGCTGCCTGATTTCTTCATTAACTACAGCACGCGACTCACCCTGGTCTACCTTGTTAACATGAGCATCTTCCCACTGCTCGACCAGGCTGAGTATTCCGGATACCCGTTCATGAACATGATTTTTTTCATCCTCCAAGCCGGCTACCTTTTCCTGTAGATGAGCAACATCTAATTGACTTGCCTGAAGGTCATCACTCAATTTTTTATTTTTATCCTGTAATTTATTATAAGCAGCGAGCAGTTTGCCAACCAGATCATCTAATCGTTGTAAATTTTCTCTATCTTCCATAAAAAACTCCTGTTAATAGTCACTTTCAAATTTATCACAACTGCCCCTCTGCACTGTACCCCCTGACAGCCTTGAGTTTTGGTAATCGTTCATCGGGGCTGCTTTTTTTCGGTAAACTCCATCCTGTAAGCGTTTACCAGTGCCTTATATTCGTTCATCTGGCCCTGCGCCGCATACTGGTGCTATGTAAGCAGGTCAAAATGGACGAAGAGGTAAGCGTCGTAGACTCCGTGAGGTGCTGTTAAACGCTTACGAGTTTTGCGATGATTTGCTCCCCGGTGAACGGTGCCGGACAGACAATCAGACAGCGCTCAATAAACCACACCCAGACGGCGGCACCCCCATAACTGTAAGTGATTAAGGGAAGCCGCCATGAGCGTGCTCCACGCCCTGCGACAAAACATCGATATATCAGAGAGTTGAAGTACACGCGGGGTGGTTTTCATGAAACGCTTTCGACAATCCTTTCTATTTAGCAAGGTTAGTACATGGAGCTATAACTTCATCATTTTTAATTATAAAATTTTTCATATAAGTTGATGAGCCTATAACTGCTCTATCACCAATACGGCAATTTTCAAGACAGGACAAAGATCCAACAACACATTCACAACCAATCTCAGTATGATCCTGAAGAATGACGTTAGGATATATTATGGTATCAGGGCCGACTTTAACATTTGGTTCAATGGTAACAGTATTTGGTTGATAAATGGTTACTCCTGAATCCATTAACTCATGATGAAAACGCAATTGTAAAATATCATGGGCAAGGGCTAGTTCCCGTCTGGAATTTACCCCTAATATCTCACTGCTATCCCCACAGACATATTTGTGTACGGTAACACCGCATTTATTAGCAATTTCTACAATATCAGTCAAATAAACCTCACCCTGCTGATTATCCGTGCCAACCTGATGAAGAGCATTACAGAGAAAATCAACATCTACACAATAAATGCCGGCATTTATTTCACAAATATTTTTTTGTTGCGGGGTAGCATCCTTTTCCTCAACAATCTGTAACAATGAATCATCTACAGATGATATAATTCGACCATAGTTAACGGGATTGTCAACAATGGTCGTCATAACGGTTAACATATTCTGCCCGACGACATGCTGATCAATCATCGCCTGCAGGGTGGCTGACGTAATCAATGGAGTATCACCACAAAGAATCATCACGACCCCACCCTTATTACGCATTAATTCTTCCGCGGATAAAACAGCATGTCCAGTGCCAAGCTGTTCATTCTGCTCTGCATATACCAGATCATAATCAGCCAGCGCATCTTTAACCCTCTCCCGCTGATGGCCAACCACAACAATCTGCTGAGAGGGATTAAGTTCTTTCGTCGCTTTGAGGACATGATGAATCATTGGCGAAAAATATACCTGATGAAGAACCTTGGCCAATGAAGATTTCATTCTGGTTCCCTTGCCGGCAGCCAAAACGAGTATTTGCATAAAATTGGTCATAATGATTTCTAAAATGATTTCTAATTTACTCAACTTTCGGAGTTGATATAATTGAATAAATTCGTCTGTCATTCCGGCATGTTTTTAGCCGGAATGACAGACGAATTTATAAGTAAAATAATAAGTCCGAAAGTTGAGTAATTTATATGTAACTCTTCAGCTGTACCTCATCTTCGCCCATTTATGCCTGCTCGAGTAGCACATGTACGCTTCGCAGTCCCAGGAGGCTGTTCGTGAATAGCGAAACCAACTGCAAAATCGGATAAATTGGCCAATTTTTCCGCTAATTTTCTTTAAATAGCGCTGCTATTCGCAGAAAATTACCTAAAAAATGGTCTCAATTCTCCAATTTTACGCTACGGCTTCTATTCTCGGACAACCTCCTGGCCCAGATAAACTGGAAAAGAAATTAAGGTTCCGGACTCTGTTCAGTACTCGCCTGACTGGTGTAAGTCCATTAACAGTAGATGCAGGTTATTTATTTCAAAGAAAATTTTTAATTTCTTACCATAAAATTTCTAAGGGCTTAAGTAAAAATAAATTATACAATATTGCGCTCAGATTTAGGTCGAGTTGGGCCGGTCATGATGCCGCAAAACCGCAGGAATAGCTGGACTCTTTTGAGGATTTTGCTACATCAGGATCGTTTCAAGGCGGCCTGAAGATGAGATGAAAGATGTTTAAGTTATTTTTACTTGAGTCCTAAGGGACTAAATGAACAGGTAACCACCCTTAAAAACATGGCATAAACTCCGACTCCGAATCTAAGGCACAACAGAACAGTTACAGCACAATGGTTGTGGCAGCTTTTCGACCCTACCTGAATATTTACTTTTAATTTATAATTTCCGATAAAAGATACATCCTGACCAGAGAATAGTCACCAGAAAAAATAAGAAACAGCACAAAACTTACACCATAAAAGCAAAAAAAAAAGGCTTTCATCAATAAAGATGAAAGCCTTAAAAATAAATCCCGGCGGCGACCTACTCTCCCACACAGTTGCCCATGCAGTACCATCGGCGCTGAAAAGCTTAACTTCCGTGTTCGGAATGGGTACGGGTGTGTCCTTTTCGCTATTACCACCGAAAACTCTTATATATCTGTAAAACTCCACCAGCACCTGATCTTCATCCATTTTGGCCTGCTTACATACCACTAGTATGCTGCGCAGCCCCATATGAACGAACCTGAGGCACTGGTGAACTTTTACTAAACTGTGCCAAAGGATATTGCTGATGCTCTTTGGTAGACTCTTATATCTTTAATTGAATATGCCCCTGATGATGTTGCACCGTGCTTTAAAAAAAAATATGATCAAGCCCCACGGCTTATTAGTATCAGTTAGCTCCATGTGTTACCACACTTCCACACCTGACCTATCAACGTTGTAGTCTTCAACAAGCCTTCAGGTGACTTACGTCACGGGATATCTTATCTCGTAGTGGGCTTCCCGCTTAGATGCTTTCAGCGGTTATCCCTGCCGAACTTAGCTACCCAGCTATGCCGCTGGC